>CAYQTW010000392.1:0-3436 GCA_964420485.1 uncultured Anaerolineales bacterium | reverse complement strand
TTGAACGACTAAAGTCGTCACTACGAGCAAAGAGGGGCACTCACGCAGCCAAAGCCCGCAATCTCAAAAGCGTCACCTCCGGCCGGCAATTAAAGCGCACCGCCGGGGCGATCAGCCCCACGCCCCGGTTGACGTAGAGCCACATCTCGCCCACGCGGTAGAGTCCCGCCGGGTACTTGCGGCCCAGGTAGGGCAAAAGCGGTGCTCCGATGAAAGGCAACCGCACCTGCCCGCCGTGGGAGTGGCCCGAAAGTTGCAGGCTCACCCGCCCGACGGCCGCTACCTGGTCGGCATAGTCGGGCTCGTGGGCCAGGAGCACGACCATTGAACCGGCAGGCACTCCCTCCAGTGCCCTCTCCAGGTCGGCGTGCCGCTCCCACACGTCGTCCACCGCCGCCACCCACAGTCCATCCGCCACCTCTCGGGCCGCGTTGCGTAGCACGGTCAGCCCGGCGCCGGCCAGCGCCCCGGCGACAACATTGGCGTCCGTCCAATGATCATGATTGCCCAGGCAGGCCAACACGTCGCCAGAGGCCAGCAGAGAAGAGAGAGCCTTGGCGCAAGAGGGCGCATAGTCGGCAGAGCCAGTCACATAATCGCCGGTCAGCACGACCAGGTCGGGCTCTTGCCGCAGCGCCAGTTCCACCGCCGACGCAATGTCCTCCTGCGTCACCTCCGGTCCGCGATGCAAGTCCGCAAGTTGCGCGATGGTGAAACCGTCGAGGCTGGCGGGCAGGCCGGGGAGCGGCACGTCCACCCGCTCCAGCGCCAGCCAGCGCGGCTCGACAAGCGTGGTGTAACCCACCCCTCCGATGGCCGAGAGCCCGGCCGTCGCCGCGCCGCCCAGCGCCAACTTGAGAAATCGCCGTCGCGTTATCCTGCGTGCCATACCATCATTATACGTCCTCCCCCGCAATTCGCAATTCCCAACTTGCCATATCCTCCCAAACACAGTATACTGTTATCGTACCTGCTCAATAAAGTGGGGCAATGTAGCCGAGGTTTCCATACCTCGCGGACATAACGCGCTATGGAAAGCGCGGCTACGTTAAAAGTGCCCCAGAATATTGAGATGATACCTGTTATCCTGGTGATCAAGTTATCTTGTTCATTGCTTCATTGTTCATTGCTTAGGGCAATCGCATTTATCCCGCCCTTTGGCTCGTTTGTCATTCTGAGCTACGCATGGCGCATTCGCGCCACTCATTGTGCAATGACAGGATGTCATTAGTAGCGACCGTAGGGAGCGAAGAATCTCGATTTCGCTGCGAAAAGGAGAGATTCTTCGTCGCTTCGCTCCTCAGAATGACAGATTGGGGCGACTCAGAATATAAATGCAATCACCCTGGGTCATTGCTCCATTGTTCATTGGTCATTGGTTCATTGTTCATTGGTCATTGGTTCATTGTTCATTGATCCTATGCGCCTCAAACATCTCTCACTTCAGGGCTACAAGTCCTTCGCGGCCAAGACCGAATTTCTGTTCCCTACCGGCATCACAGCCATCGTCGGGCCTAACGGATCGGGCAAGAGCAACATTGCCGACGGAATCCGTTGGGTACTGGGCGAGCAGCGTGTGCGCACCCTGCGAGGCAAGTCCACCGCCGACATGATCTTTGCCGGCGGGCAGCGGCGTGCCAGATCCGGCATGGCCCAAGTCTCCCTGACCTTTGACAACTCTGACAACTGGCTGCCCATCGAGTTCAGCGAGGTCACCATCACCCGCCGCGCCTATCGCTCTGCCGAGAACGAGTATCTCATCAACGGAGCCCGGGTGCGCCTGCGTGACATCACCGAACTATTGGCCCAAAGCGGCCTCAGCGAGCGCACCTACACCGTCATCGGCCAGGGATTGGTGGACACGGCCCTCTCGTTGCGGCCCCAGGAACGGCGCACGCTCTTCGAAGAAGCCGCCGGCATCAGCCTCTACCGCGGGCGGCGTGGCAAAGCCATTGAACGCCTGGACGAGACCAGGCGCAACCTGGAGCGTGTCCACGACATTATCAGCGAAGTCACCCCCCGTCTAAAGCGGCTCAAGCGAGAGGCAGAGCGCGTGGAGGAGCACCGGCGGCTGACCGCCCACCTGGAGCGATTGCAGCGCACCTGGTACGGCTACAACTGGGGGCGCCAACAGGCCAGGCTGGATCGCGTTCTCAAAGCGGCCGAGGTGGTAAAGGCCAAACTGGAGGGGCACCAGCGCGAGGAATCTGCGATAGGCCAACGGTTGACTCAACTGCGCCAGCAGGAGAGCGAGTTGCGCGTCAAGTTGCGGGACTGGCACCGCGAAAGCGCCGACCTCCACAACGAGGTCAACGAGGTGCAGCGCGATCTGGCGGTGGCGGAGGAGCGGACGCGGCTGTTAAAGGTCCGTCGTGAAGAGTTGCTGGCCGAGATTGCCCCCCTGAGTGACCAGCAAGAGACACAAGCGGTCCAAGTCGCGCAGACCCAGGCTCAGATTGAGCAACTGGAACACGACTTGGCACAGCGCAAGGAGCGACTGGCGGGCCTGGAGCAAGAGTGGGAGATCGTGAATACCCAGGCCCAGGAGCCCGCCCGGCAGCGTGTTCAGGTGGAACAAGAGTTGCGTGCCCATCGCGCCCAACTGGAGCGGCTCAATCAGAATCTGCCCAAGGCCCGCGAGAGGGTGTCCCGCCTGGAGAGCGAGCAGGCCGTGGCGCAGGAGCGGGCGCTCCAATTGCAGGCCCGGCGCGAGGAGATCCTGGCCGAACTCGGGCCCTTGGTCAGCCAGCAAGAGGCCCAGGTCGAGCGAGTTACCCAGGCTCGCGCTCACGTCGAACAATTGAGACGCGGGTTGATAGAGTGCCAACAGCGACTAGTAGAATCGGAGCGCCAGTGGGAGGCCGCGCGAGTCCAGGAACCCGACCGGCGGCACGTTCAAGTGGAGCAAGAACTGGACACCCATCGCGCCCAGTTGAAACAACTCGACCAGGCGCTGCTCAAAGCACGCGCGCAGGCGGCCCACCTGGCAGGCGAGCAGAAGGCGCTGACCCGGATGCGCACCACGGGGGCGGCCTACGACGCCGGCGTCCAGGCGCTGCTTCAGGCCAACGTAGATGGCGTGCTGGGGCCGTTGCCAACATTGATTCAGACGCCACCAGAGTGGGAGCGCGCCATCGAGGCCGGGCTGGGCGCTGACCTCCAGGCCGTCGTGGTGGAACGGATTGCCAGCGTGGAGGACGTGCACCACATCCTCGAATCTGCCGGAGGGCGGTTGACGCTGCTACCGCTGGACAGTCTCCGCAGCGCCCCGCCGTTGCCTGCCGGCGCACTGCGTGGGGCCGACGTCGTCGCCTGTGACGAGCGCGTGCGGCCGGCGGTCGAAGCGGTGCTGGGAACCGTCGCCCTGTGCAATGACGAGCCGGCCGCCCGCGCCTTGCTCCCCGCTATGCCGCCGGGGAGCCGCTGCGTCACCGCT
>CAYQTW010000391.1:0-3442 GCA_964420485.1 uncultured Anaerolineales bacterium | reverse complement strand
GTTTCACCTGGTTGCCCTCCTATGGTAAGTGCTCTTTGGGCAACCAATTATACAGACTTTGCTCTACTAAGCCACTTAACACTCTGCTACCGATGAGCGAAACACAAAATCGCTCATCGGTTATCACCTCCCTCGGCCACTGCCAACCACACCTCGCCACGCAGACACCCGCCAACGCACCCGCAGCCGCCAGCGCCGCGTCTATCTCGTTCGGGTTGACTACGATGGCAGCCGGTAACTGTTGGCGCTTGACGTAGAATGCTTTGACGGCGCTCTGTATGCGGGCCTCAATTGGGCCCGTGCTGTTGCGATAGGTGAGATACGTCGTCATTGCTCAGTCTCCAAAGAACTCATCTAATTGAGCGTCCAACCGTGCCGCCAGTTCGGGGTCTTCCGCCCCAGGCTCACGCTCCACCTCAGCCGGGGGTAGTCTGTATCCCGCAAGTGCCTCACGCACCGCAGCCGCCACCACGTCCGGCAGCCGGGCCAGTTCTCCGGCCACCGCCGCTTTGACGACGGCCTCCTGGGTGTCGCCGTTCTGTAGACGCATTGCAGCGCGAATTGCTTCTTTGACGGCCTGGGTCTTGCTCCCCTGAGACTCGTACCAGTCTTTGATGTCGTCGTCTATACCGTCTTTCAGTCTGACGTGTATAATCACTGTTTGCTCCCGTTGTGTTGCATTTTGCAACACGTTTTGTGTTGCATTTTGCAACACACTACCCGAACTTGCGCAGGCCGGCCCGCAGGTATCCCGTCACGTTGGCAAACTGGGGGTCGCCGCCCACAGTCCGGGTGTGCGGGTATGCCTTGCGGATGTAGGGGGTCAACTCCAGACTGCCGCCGCCCGTCACAACGACAGCCTTGAGGTCTACGCCGGCGCCCCACAGCGTCCGCGCCTTCGACGTGATGGTGTCGGCCAGCGCCTCCAGGTGTGGTTCGACCAGGCCGGCGACGTTCACCCGGTCGCCGTACACCTCCACCGCCCGCGCCCGTACCGCCTGGTCGACCTTGCCCAATTGCAGGCCCCAATCCAGGCTGTACTCCCGCTTCAGGTCTTTGGCGACTTTTTGGAGGGTCTCGGCCATCCCGCTCGTGATACTGTCGCTCCCCACCTCCACGTAGCGCAAGCGGTCTACCAGGACGTAGTTGGTGGTCAGCGTGCCGATGTCCACGATCCCCACCCGGCCCGCCGCCAGGTCGCCGTCCACCAGCCGCCCTCGACGGTCGAGCACCAGCGCAAACAGACTGCCAATCGCCTGGGGGACGATGTAGACGTTGCGCACCTCGAAGCGTCGAGCCCGTTTCCCTCGCCGCCTGACGGTGTGCTCTCCGGCGAGCATCTCCCTCAGCGCCGCCTTGTTGCGCTCGTCGTAGTCGCCCACCGGCAGGCCGGTCACCACCGCGACCTCGTCGTCGGTGGTCCTGACCAGTTCGGAAGTCACGGCGTAGAACAACACCTTTTGCTCCACGCTCCCCGTCCTGGTCACGTCCAACGTCTGCGAGCGGCTCGCGCTCTGCACTTCCGCTTGCTCGCCGGCGAAGAAGCCGCGCCCGTTCACCTCCAGGGCGATCCCCTTGCCGTTGGCCGCGACGACGTCGCTCTCGAAGCGGATCGCCTCCGCAGGGCCGACCAGGGAGGGGAGGATCGTCTGCCCCCGCCTGGTCATCGCTTTTGTGTAGCCAAATCCGATGTCCAGTGCCAGTACCTCGGTCATAGTTCACCTCCCAATCAAGTATCATCAGTTGCCGCGTCCGCTCTGGCGCCATCCCGCCCTGAGCTACCTCCACGCGCCGTAGCAGGGAAGCGGGGCAGTGGTGCCCGTTGCCATCGCCACCGCCGCTCATCGTTCCTTCCTCCGCCCCCGGCTCTCCTCTGCCAGGTCCTCCCGCCAGGGGTTGTGCTTCTGCGCTCCCAGGGCGTCCATCCGCGCTTTGTAGGCCAGCAGGCTCTCTTTATTGACCAGCCAATCCCGCTGCACCTTGCGCGCCTCTATCCGCCCCTGGTTTATCAGCCAGCGCAAGTATTTGACGTTGTAGCCTGCCAACTCGGCCGCCTCGTCGGTCGTCAGCCAGCCTTCTATCGGTTCGGTCATTATTCAGCCTCCTTTTCGTGCTGAGCAACAGATTGGGCACAGCCTCGGCCCGTTATGCTGGTTCTTTAGCTTGCGTTCCAGGCTGCGCCCGCCTTCCCACGTCCGTGCCACCGTCCAGCTTATCCTGGCCTCGGCGATCACCTCCATCAGCCGGCTGCCGTTGCCGCTCCTGTGAGCCTCCAAGCGAGCCTCCAGGTTCTCGGTGTAGCCCAGGTAGTGACGGGCCTGGCCGCGAGGGTTGCTCAAGTCACCGATGGGCCTATCGAAATGGATCAGGTAAACCGTGCCCATCACCGCCCGCCCCCGTTCCCGTTCCCATTCCCGTTGGCCGCCATCAGCCGTGCTTGCACGTCGGCCACCCACAGGCGGGCCATCTCCCTGGCGTCCTTCGGTTGCGCCTCCCGCTTCAACTTGCCGTAGGCGTTGCGGGCATGCTGTAGCGCCTCGAAGGCGCCCCGCTCGAACCCCCACGCGATGGCCGTCTCCGGGTTGGGGAAGACGTCGGGTATCCCGTTCTCGATCCGCTCCTGGTCGGCCTCGGTCAGGCCGTCGTAGACCTTCGCCTCGATGCGCTCCGGCATCCCGCGCCAGCAGCCGGTCTCGTCCCAGAGCGTCATCCCCTGCCGGCCACGCCGCGCCCACACCACCCGCACCCCGCGCCGGTCGCCGTCCTGGACGAGCTCCAGTTGCAGGTTTATCGAGCGGGTCAGCCGTGCCAGTTCCGTCTGGCTGACGGTGGCCCGGCGCAACGCCTTGCCCTTGGCGTCGCGGGCGTCCATCAGGTGGTAGATCCACAGACAGTCCGTCCCCCACCTGGTCACCGCGTCCTGCAACTGCCGCATCGCCAGCGCCTTCGTGCGGAAGGCCGCCGCCAGGTTCTTGGCCCGGCCGGCGTCCTTGTCCACCATCGCCTGGACCACCAGCGGGGTGATGATCGCCGTCAAGCTATCTACGACGATAGTGCCGACCTCGCTGCCGGGCATATTGCTGGCCAGGAGCGCCGCGACGCGGTCGGGATCGGTGTCGTCGCTCGCCACGTCGGAGAGTTCGTATACCTCGCGCTCGCCGGCCAGGTCGAGCACCTCCCTGAAGCGGTGATCCGCGTCCACGACCAGCAGCGGGCCGCGCATCTGCGTGGCGAGGGTGCTCTTGCCGCTGCCGGGATAACCCACCAGCGCCCACAGGCGAGGCGGGTACTCGGTCTTCGTCATTCGTTTGAAAGCCATCGTCATGCCTCCTCCCTCGTGTTACACTTCTTGCCGTTACGCTCTCTGTACGCCTTCTGCCGGCAAGCCGCCGAGCAGTAGCGTTGCGTATGCTTGCCCGTCAGTGGCTCGCCGCATACTTCG
>CAYQTW010000390.1:1961-3447 GCA_964420485.1 uncultured Anaerolineales bacterium | reverse complement strand
CGCTATGGAAAGCGCGGCTACGTTAAAAGTGCCCCAGAATATTGAGATGATACAGGAGAACCATCTATCCGCTTATCCGCTGCCTATCCGTTGCACCAGGCTCAAGACAGTAAACATACGACCCTCCCATTACGTCAACTCGACAAAGGTTTGACCAGGCACCTACATTGTGCTATAATTTGCCCGCTTTGGCAAGTTTGGCGAACGGTGAGATTATATCAGGTCATTGGCGCAAGTGGGCCAGGGAATGGGCCCTCGTCGCAGTTGTGACGGCGCTGGCGATGGCACTGCGGTTCTTTGCCCTGGGGGAAATTCCACCGGGGCTCTATCGCGACGAAGCATTCAACGGTCTGGACGGGCTGGACGTTCTCGCGGGCCAGTGGCCGATCTACTTCGCGGCCAATCGTGGCCGCGAACCATTGTTTATCTACCTCATCGCCGCCGCAGTGGGCTTACTAGGCCGCACGCCAGGTGCGCTGCGTCTGGCAGCGGCCTTGTGTGGTACGTTGACAATTCCCGTCACTTACCTGATGGCTCGTGCCTGGTTCAATCGGCGCGTGGCTCTGTTGAGTGCGGCGGTGCTGACGGTCACGTTGTGGCACGTGCATCTCAGCCGCGTCGGTTTCCGCGCCGTCACGCTGCCGCTGACAACGGCGCTGGCGCTGTGGTTGGGCGCACGGGCATATCGCTCGCACCGCCGGCGTGACTGGCTGCTGGCCGGGCTTTTGTACGGCCTCTGCTTCTACACCTACCTGGCGGCCCGCTTCACCCCCATCGTGCTGATCGCCTTCGTCCTCTACTTGTTGTTCACCGGACGGGGGCGCTATCTGTGGCCGGGGGTTGTCTGGTTCGCGGTTGGGACACTGGCGGCGTTGGCCCCGCTGGCCTGTTACGCGGTGAGCCATTGGGACGTGGTGATGGGACGGCCGGGAGAGGTCTCGGTCTTTAATCCGCTCATCAACGGCGGTGACCTGTGGGGCATGCTGGGCCGCCAACTAGCCGGCACGCTGGGGATGTTTTTCGTCCGTGGCGACACCATCCCGCGCCACAACCTGCCCGGACGCCCGGTCTTTGGGCCGCTGCTGGGGGCAGCGATGGTATTGGGACTGGCGCTGGCCGTGCTGCGCGCGCGGCGAGATGTTGCCTCGGCCCTCACGCTGCTCTGGGTGGGGTTGATGTTGGCGCCCACCTGGCTGGCCGAGGACGCGCCGCACTTTTTGCGGGCGGTGGGCATACTGCCCCTGCTGGTCATCTTTCCCGCGCTGGGATTGGACGCTGGTATCGCCTGGCTGGAGAAATGCGGGCAGCGCGGATGGGCAGTAGCCGCGGCTTGTGCGATCTTGATTGTTAGCCTCGTTGCGACCGGGTGGGACTATTTTGTCCGCTACGGAGCCGATCCGCAGATCGCTTACGCCTTTGAGGACGCGGCCACCGAACTGGCCGCCGAGGCCAATCGTTTCACCGGCGTCGGTTGGGATGGGAGCGG
>CAYQTW010000390.1:0-1861 GCA_964420485.1 uncultured Anaerolineales bacterium | reverse complement strand
CGGCCTGGTAGGGGCGCGGTTACCGCGCCCCTACTCCGCTACTCCTTCTGGAGAGAAGGGTAGGGGGGTAGTCTGCATATCCAGCCGGCTGTGGGACGAGTGGGCCGCGATCCCATTTCTGGTGCCGGAAACTGAGAGGGTGACCATACTTTCGACTGGGATGACGCCGCCTCCAACCGACGGTGCGCTGTTGCTCCTACTGTGGCCCTACGATTGGGTAGAGGCGCGGTTACCGCGCCTCCTCCCGCGCAACGCACGCATCGAGGTGCATGCGGGACCGCTGACGCGGGGCGACCTGGAGGACGTTCCCTACACTGCCTACGTCGCCTACGCTACCGAGCCAAGGGCGGAGCGGCCGGCGAGTTACCTGGCTCGCTTTGGCGACCGGATCGCACTGACCGGCTACACAGTCGAGACGGGCGTCCAGGAGTGGCGAGTACAATTAGAGTGGGAGACGCTGGCATCTCCCCCAGAGGCCGCAGAGAACTATGTCGTCTTTGTTCACCTGCGCGACGGTGAGCGAGTGGTGGATCAGGATGATAGGGAGCCGGCCGGGGGATATTACCCCACGAGGTTGTGGCGCAGCGGGGACGTGATCGTGGATACCCGCGTGCTGACGCCGCCGAGGGATTGGGAACACGAACCCCAACTCGTCGTGGGACTGTACGCCTGGCCGACGATGGAGCGGTTGAAAGTGGTGTCTCCGTCCGGAAAGTCGCTAGGAGACGAGTTCATACTCAATGAACAATGAGGCAATGAAGCAATGAGACAATGAACAATGAATCAATGAAGGCCCTTGTTCATTGTTAATTGTTGCATTGTTCATTCTCTTGAGGGGAGGGATCTGATGATTCAAAAACGCACGTTGATCGGCATCCTGCTGGCAGCCGTGTTGATCGGGATGGTGCCGGCCTTTGGCGTGGCCGCGCCGGCCCTGTCGCGGCCAGCGCAGGAAGGGACAAACTTGCTGCAGAATCCCGGATTTGAGGGCCTCGTCTGCGGGGCTAATTCCGAGCCTGGGTGGTGTGTGGATAACTGGACGCATGACACTCACGATGGAAGTGTTCACGACAACATATTCACCCCGCAGGGATGGGTGACGTGGTGGCGCACGGGAGGCAGCTATGGTCAGCCCGAGGTCAAGACCATCCCCAATGTGGCTCCGTTCACCGGCGAACTGCCTCGCATTCGCAGCGGCAACTATGCGGTGTTGCTCTTTAACTTTTACCGTCTCCAGGATGTGGGGCTTTATCAGGTCGTTACTGGCCTGGAGCCGGGTGCGACGGTGCAGTTCTCGGCTTATGCCCATGGATGGAGTTGCAACAGCGACGATCACATGGGCTATTCTTGCGACGATCCCTGGAATCAGTGGTTCCAGGTTGGCATCGAACCCAATGGCGTCGCGGATCCATTTTCGCCGAGCGTTATCTGGGGGCCGGAGCAATTGTCGCCTGACCATTACAGCCTCATTGGCCCGGTCACCGCTCAAGTGGGGGCGGGAGGCAGTGTATGTGTCTTTTTGCGTTCTCAGACCAAATGGGGCTTTAAATACCAGGATGCCTACTGGGACGATGCCAGCCTGGTGATGACCTCGCCGGGTGTCCCGCCAACGTCCACCCCCTTGCCACCGCCGCCCACGGCGACCCCTGGCCCTTCTCCCACACCGCGCGGCACGCCTACTCCGCGCCCGGATGGCGCGATGGTACACATTGTCGAATCCGGCGATACACTTTTTGGCATCGCGCTGATGTACGGCATAGATGTGGACCAAATCCGCGAACTCAACGCCAGCTCCCTCGGTTCCAATGATTTGCTCAGCATAGGCCAGGAACTGGTGATTGCTTTGCCGAGTGAGACGCCC
>CAYQTW010000389.1:0-3470 GCA_964420485.1 uncultured Anaerolineales bacterium | reverse complement strand
GGGATGATTATTTGGTTGCCCCACAATATTGAGATGATACCTAAAAAGGTCAAGGTCAAGATTGAGGTTGAGGTGCAAGTTTCGCGTCCGTGGGCATCAGCAGCACCATCAGCACGGCCGCTGTCAGCGCCACCGCTCCGCCGAAAAAGAACGGCGCGGAGGGGCCGAATCCATCCCACGCGCCCACTCCTTGCCATAGGAAGCCGGCGATGAGCGAAGCCGGGAGGTCCAGGATGCCCAGCACGGCGTTGTAGGTGCCGTAGGCCGTGCCGCGCAATTCCTGCGGCACAATGTCGGCCACCATGGCCTTGGCCGTGCCGTAGGCCAGGCCATAGTAGACGCCGTAAAGAGCATACAGCACCCAGACGTGCCAGCCCGCGCCCGCCAGCGCGAACCCGAAATAGATGACCGCGTAGACCAGCCAGCCGCCAATGATGAGCCGTCGCCGCCCGATGCGGTCAGAGAGGGATCCCGCCGGGGTGCTGACCAGCGCGTAGACGAGGTTGAAAGTGACCAGCATCCCTAGTACACCGATGACGCTCAAGCCCCGCTCCTGGGCCCGCAATACGAGAAAGGCGTCGGAAGAGTTGCCCAGGTCAAAGAGACCGACGATGAGCATAAAGATGCAAAATCGTTTGCCCAGGCTGCGGAAGGCAAAGCGGGGCATTTTGCGCTCCTTGAGCACGGGCACATCCTTCGCGCCGAGTGCCAGCGAGAGCACCGCCAGAAACGCCGGCACCAGGCTGATGAGTACCACTGTTTGGAAAGTCGCCCGGTTCAGTTCCCCTGCGCCCCGCTGCGTCAACCAGATCACGCCTAGGGCGACGAGCAGCCCTACGACGGCCCCGCCGGTGTCGGCGGCGCGGTGGAAGCCAAAAGCCAACCCCCGGTGACGTTCGTCAATGCTGTCAGCCACCAGCGCGTCGCGGGGAGCGGTGCGGATGCCCTTGCCCACCCGGTCGGCCCAGCGCACGCCGGCCACCGCGCCCCAGGAGTTGGCGAGGTAGAAGAAAGGCTTGGAGAAGGCAGAGATGGCGTATCCCGCCACCGCCAGCCACTTGCGGGATCCTAGTTTGTCGGAGAGGTATCCGGCAAAGACCTTGAGCAAACTGGCGGTCGCCTCGGCCACCCCCTCGATCAGGCCAATGACGTTGGTCTTTACCCCCAACACGTTGGAGAGGAACAGGGGCAGGATGTTGATCACCATCTCGCTAGAGATGTCCATAAAAAAACTGGTCAGGCTGACGGCCCAGACGTTGCGGGGCAGGGAGCGTAGGCCGGTATCGGATTCCGGTTTGGTTGTGCTCATAATTTCTCCTTGTGTCACATATTGCGCACTGCGTGCTGGCACCAGGCATAGAGCGCGTCGTAGGTGGCAAAGCCGTGGGTCAGCCGCTCCTCGTCGGGGACGTCCAGGTAGTGAAAGCCCTCAGCGATGGCGCGCAGTCCCGCCGACTGGGGTGTGTGGTCACGGTCAGCGGTGTCAGCCCCGTGGACGATGTCGGCCAGCATAAGGAGCGCCGGGTCGTCCAGGCTGTATTCCTCGACCAGCACTTCGAAGGTGCATTTCCCCTCGCGATGGTCGTACTGCCCTTGGCCCCGGGCATCATAGGAGATGGCCCCTTCCCGCTCGGCCACCTCCAGCACCTCCTCGGCGGGCACGAACAGCAACTCGGCCTCGGGGTCAATAAACCGCTTGATGAGCCAGGGACAGGCGACGCGGTCTACCTTGACTTTTTCACGTGTTACCCACTTCATAGTTGATTCCTCCTTTTTGGGTACCCAGTCCACCTTCCCGAAAGCTGGAATCTGGTCGGAGCTTTCGGGAAGGTAAATGTAACAAAGATGGCGGCGCAGACGACCAGCACCGCCGCAACCAGCGTAAAGGCCGGGCCATAGCCCCAGGCCGCCACGAGCAGGCCGGTCACCATCGGGCCGGTCGAGTGGCCCACGTCCATCACGCTGGACAGTGCCCCCAACGACGCGCCGTAGGCGGCAGCGCGGCTCAGGTCAGAGACGAGCGCCGAGGTCGAGGCAGTCACCGCCGCCACGCCCAGCCCAAAGAGCGCAGTCAATGCCACCATCGGCCACCAGGCATGTATCCAGGGCATGGCCGCCATCGCTCCGGCTCCCACCAGCAGGCCAGTTACGATAGGCCACCGCCGGCCCCAGCGGTCGGAGAGGCGACCCATCAGCGGCTTGGTCAGCACCGTCACCAGCACCTGCGCGGTAAAGAGCGGGCCGATGAGACGCGGCCCCCAGCCCAATCCACTGAGATGGAGCGGCAAAAAAGTCTCCACCGCGCCAAAGGCGAAATACTGGGCGGCCCGCATCCCGCTGGTGAGCAACAGGTTGCGATTGGTCAGGATGAGACCCAGTTCACGCCGCATCGTTGCCCAGCGCGTGGTGGGTGATTCAGGCCGTGTGACCTGGTCCAGCCGGGGCAGTCGCAGTGCGGCTAGTAGCGCCAGGATACCCGCCGCGCCGCAGCCCAGGTAGACCCAGTAAAAGTCCTCGCCCAAGCCTGTCCTGAGCTCGGCCTGAGCGTGGTCGAAGGGCAAAGTCGAAGGAATGAGCAGCCCGCCGATGGTGGGGGCCAGGAAACGCCCGACCATCGTCGCGCTAGAGTACCAGCCCATTCGTTCACCGCGCTCCTCCTGGAATGTGTCGGCTACGGCGGCCAGCGCCACCGGCCCCAGCATTGCCGTCGCCAGCCCGTGGTAGAATCGCACCAGCACCAGATGCCAGGGGGCGCGCACCAGCAGGTAGAGAAACGGGGCCGTGGCAAAGACGACCATGCTGAGCAGGATCACCCGCCGCCGGCCCCACAGGTCGGAGAGCATACCGGCCGGCAGGCTGGCGACGATGCCCACGACGGTCGAGGCGGCAGCGATGAAGCCCAGCGTCCCCTCGTCCACCCCCAGGCTGTGGATGAAGAGCGGCAGGGCGGGGTTCTTGCTCATCGTTGAGGAAAAGATGGCCAGCCCGCCCATCAGACACAGCCACAGGAATGGGGTCACGATCGCTCCTCCAGTACCTCGGCCACCAATTCCGCCAGGCGGTCGCGGGCCTCGGTCAGCGCCGCCTCACCGGCGGGCGTGATGACATAGTACCTGCGCTGGCGTCCCCCCACCACGCGCTTTTCGCTGGTCAGATAGCCAGCCCGTTCCAGGCTGTGCAGTGTGGGATAGAGCGTGCCGGGGCTGACGCTGTAGCCGTGGCGGGCCAGTTCTTCCATCATCCACAGCCCGTAGACCGGCTGCTGGCTCGCGTGGTGGAGGATGTGGATTTTGATGAAACCCAAGAGCAGTTCACGTAACATTGTATCGCCTCTCGTTATCGGCTGCCGATATTATAGCCCCATCCCCGCAAAAGTCAAATCCAAGTTGGGGAATTGGGAGATTGGGAAACTGGTAAATTGGGCAGCGGCGTACCAATGTACCAATTTCCCAATTTACCAACCTACCAAC
>CAYQTW010000388.1:0-3471 GCA_964420485.1 uncultured Anaerolineales bacterium | reverse complement strand
GTGAATGACCTCCTGCATATCGTACCCCTGTGCCGGGTCATCCGGCACCAGCGTGTCCAACGTTTCGTCGGTTCTGTCGGGCGGGTCGGTCGGCGGGACGTAGGGCGGGTCGTCGGCATTGTTGGAGGGCAAGTAGGAGAGCAGCCGCCGCACCAGATCGAGCATCTCCTCCTCGCTGGGAGCGGCAAAGTGAGCCACGCCGCTGAGCCGGTTGTGGACATCGGCGCCACCCAGTTCCTCGGCGCCGATCTCCTCGTGGGTCACGGCCTTGATGACGTTGGGGCCGGTGATGAACATACGGGCCGTGTCCTCGACCATAAAGATAAAGTCGGTGAGCGCAGGGGAGTAGACCGCGCCGCCGGCGCAGGGGCCCAGGATGACCGAGATCTGGGGAATGACGCCGGAGGCCAGGACATTGCGGTAGAATATCTCGCCGTAGGCAGCCAGCGCGTCCACTCCCTCCTGGATACGCGCCCCGCCGGAGTCGTTGACGCCGATGACAGGCGCACCGTTCTCCAGCGCCAGGTCGAGCACCTGGCAGATTTTCTGGCCGTGGGCCTCTCCCACCGACCCGCCCAGCACGGTAAAGTCCTGAGCAAAGACGTACACGGCCCGGCCGTCTATCTCGCCCCAGCCGGTGACGACGCTGTCGCCTGGATTACGCCGCTCGGCCAGGCCAAAGTCAGTCGCCCGGTGGGTGACGAACTCGCCCAGTTCGTAGAACGTGCCGGGGTCGAGCAAATAGTCCAGTCGCTCGCGGGCGGTCAGTTTGCCCCGCGCGTGCTGGCGTTCGATACGCTCGCTACCCCCACCCAGACGGGCCTGGGCGCGTTTGCTCTCAAGGCGCTCAATGGCAGTCATATTCATCCGTGCCTCACTCCCGGTAGGGGCGCGGTAACCACGCCCCTACGGGCGCGCATTGTAGGAGCGGGGTCGCCCCGCCCTGCCACCACGACGGGCGCGCAGGCGCGCATTGTAGGGGCGGGGTCGCCCCGCCCTGCCACCACGACGGGCGCGCATTGTAAGGGCGGGGTCGCCCCGCCCTGCCACCACGACGGGCGCGCAGGCGCGCATTGTAGGGGCGGGGTCGCCCCGCCCTGCCACCACGACGGGCGCGGTTACCGCGCCCCTACTCCTTTACCCCCAACGCGAACAGCCAGCGCAGGAAACGACGCACCAGTGAGCGCAACGTGGCGTAACGATAGCGCAACTGATAGCGGGCCCTTTCCCAGCGTGAAGGTGGCGCGGGCGGCAGGGGTGCGCTCCAGCGAATGGCCGCCGCTCCCCAGGTCAGCCCCGCGCCGAAACCGACGCACACCACCAGGTCGTCCCGGTGGATGCGTCCCTCCTCCACCGCCTCGCACAGCGCGATGGGGATGGAGGCCGCCGAGGTGTTGCCGTACCGCTCCAGGTTGCTAAAGACCACCTCCGGCTCCAGTTTCAGCGCCCTGGTCGAGGATGCGATAATGCGCTGATTGGCCTGGTGGGGGATGAGCAGGTTCAGGTCGGAGACCTCTAGCCCGGCCAGCTCCAGCACCTCCCGCGTGGCGGCGGGCATGGCGCGCACGGCGAAGCGAAAGACCTCCCGTCCCTTCATTCTCAGATAGTGCTGCCCCTCGGCCACGGTGCGATGAGAGGCGGGCTGCTTGCTCCCCCCAGCCGGGAGACACAGCAAGTCGCCCCCGGAGCCGTCGGCGCCGAGGACGCTGGAGAGAACACCACCATCGGCTTCGTTGGCCTGGAGGATGACCGCGCCGGCCCCATCGCCGAAGAGAACGCAGGTGGCGCGGTCGCTCCAGTCGGTGATGCGGGAGAGCGTCTCGGCCCCGATGATCAATGCGTTCTCATAGACACCGGCCGAGATGAGGTTGGCGGTCACGCTGAGGCCATAGACAAAGCCGGTGCAGCCGGCTGAGAGGTCAAAGGCAGCAGCCTGGGTGGCCCCCAGCGCGTCCTGCAGCAGGCAGGCCGTGGCCGGGAAGGCGTGGTCAGGCGTGACGGTGGCGACGATGATCAGGTCCAGTTGCGAGGGCTTGAGGCCGGCTACCTCCAGCGCTCGTTGGGCGGCCTGAAGCGACAGACTGAACGTCGTCTCGCCGTCGGAGACGATGCGCCGCTCGGTGATACCGGTGCGGGTGCGGATCCAATCGTCAGAGGTGTCCACCATCCGCGCCAGGTCATCATTGGTCAGCACGCGCTGTGGCACGGACTTGCCCCAGCCGACGACGTGAGCATGGGTATTCATACTGCTTCCTCCCAGCGGCGGAGGACGAGGCAACCGTTATGCCCACCAAAGCCAAAAGAGTTGGAGAGGGCCACCTGGGGCTCTAACCGTCGCGCCTGGTTGGGTACATAATCCAGGTCGCAATCTGGGTCGGGGTACTCATAGTTGACAGTGGAATGCACCCAGCCGGTCTCCAGGCTTTTGACGCAGGCGATGGCCTCGACCGCGCCGGCCGCGCCCATCAGGTGCCCAATCATGGACTTGGTGGAACTGACGGCCAACCGGTCGGCGTGGGGGCCAAAGACGGTGCGGATGGCCCGGGTCTCCATAGAGTCGTTGAGGCGCGTGCTGGTGCCGTGGGCGTTGATATAGTCCACGGCCTCGGGCGCCAGTCCGGCGTCACGGAGCGCCAGGGTCATCGCCCGGGCCGCACCGGCTCCCTCCTCATCGGGCGCTGTGATGTGAGTGGCGTCGGCACTGGCCCCGTAGCCAGCCAGTTCAGCGCAGATATGAGCGCCACGCTGCCGGGCGTGCTCCAGACCTTCCAGCACCAGGATGCCCGCCCCTTCCCCCATAACAAAGCCGTCTCGTTCGGCGTCAAAAGGACGGCTGGCGCGCTGGGGCTCGTCGTTGCGGGTAGAAACCGCGCCCATATTCTTGAAGCCAGCAAGGGCCAGACGGGTAATGACCGCTTCACTGCCGCCGCAGACCATCACCTCCGCTTGTCCCCGCCGGATCACCTCGGCCGCTTCCCCGATGGCATGGGTGCCTGTGGCGCAGGCGGAGGCCACCGAGAGATTGGGGCCGCGCAGACCGTGGGTGATGGCGACAGTCGCGGAAGCCGCGTTGGGCATCATCATCGGTACCATAAAGGGGCTCACGCGGCGCGGGCCGGACGACTGGAGGGCGTCATAGTTCTTGAGCAAGGTAATGATGCCGCCAATGGCGCTCCCGATGAACACGCCGGTGGTCTGCTTCAGATTGTCGTCGAACTCCAGATTGGCGTCGGCGATGGCCTGGCGGGCGGCCGCTAGCGCAAAGAGGGTGAAACGATCATTGCGCCGCGCCATGCGGCGGTCAAAGAGCGCCACCGGGTCAAAGTCCTTGACCTCGGCGGCGATGCGCACCTCCATATCGGAGATGTCAAAGCAAGTGGTGAGGCCGACGCCGCTGCGCCCGGCGACGAGCGCCTCCCACAAGGTCGGCACGTCGTTCCCCAGGGGGGTGACTGCGCCGAGACCGGTGAT
>CAYQTW010000387.1:0-3495 GCA_964420485.1 uncultured Anaerolineales bacterium | reverse complement strand
CAGAGTGCCTGTTCACTCTTGCACTCCTACTTGTCACTGTAGAACACGGATTGGGAGGATTGACGGATTCAGGCACCACCGTGACTAGAGGCCTAGAATGTCTGTTCACTCTCACGCTCCTACTTGTAACTTTTTCTCAAAGGCCATATAATGTGATGCGATGACGTCAACCACGAACAAACCACCGAAAAAACCTCGCCCCCAGGAGAGTGCAAGACTTGGTCATTGGTCATTGGTCTTGTGTCATTGGTCTTATGTCATTGGTCATTCTCCTGAGCGCATCTTGATCGCCGCTCTGCTCCTGCTGGCGCTCTCTGCGCGGCTCGTCCCCGGAGAACGTATCGTTGACGACGCCTATATCACCTTTCGCTACGCCCGCAATATCGTCGAAGGAAACGGCCTGGTCTACAACCCTCCTTCGGCAGGCTCAGGACATTGCGGTGAGCGCGTGTTGGGCACGACTACGCCGCTCTACACACTACTCCTGGCCGGACTGTCGCTGGCGACCGGCTGCCGCGACTTGCCCGCGCTGGCGCTACCGGTCAACGCGCTGGCCGGGGCTGCCTCCGTCGGGCTGCTCTACGCTCTGGGCAAACGGTTCGCCGGGCACTGGGCCCCAGCCGCCGCGGCCGCCCTTCTGTGGGCCGTGGCTCCCTTTAGCGTCACCTTTGCCGTGGGCGGGATGGAGACCGATCTGACAATCGCGCTGCTCCTCGCCGCTTCCTACGCCCATCTGACCGGTCATCCGCGCGCGATGGCGGCCATCTCGGCGCTGGCGCTCCTGGCCCGCCCGGATACCGCCATTCTGCTGGGGCTTCTGTGGCTGGACCTGGCCCTGACACGACGGCGGATACCCTGGCGAGAGGGACTGGTCACGCTGGCGCTCCTGGCGCCCTGGTTGATCTGGAGCACGCTCTACTTTGGCAGCCCTCTCACCGGTTCCATCGCCGCCAAGAGCGCCACCTACCGCCTTCCGCCAGAGGCGGGCGCCGTGCGCCTCCTGCAGCACTATGCCACGCCCTTTTTCGAGCACAGAGTCCTGCCGCCGGTGGGCGTCTTTATCGTTTTTGCCCTCTACTGCGGACTGTGCGCTCTCGGCGGCCTCAACGCCTTCCGTTGTGACCGTAGAACCTGGCCGCTAACCGCCTACCCCTTGGTCTACTTTGCCGTCTTTGCCGTCGCCAACCCGCTCATCTTTCGCTGGTATCTCTCTCCCCCGCTGCCGTTCTACTTTCTGCTCATCGTCACCGGCGTCTGGACGTTGACGCGGGATGTTGGGAGATTGGGAAATTGGGAAATTGGGAAACTGGAAAATCCGGTATTTGCCGTCTTCGCCACTGCTGCCCTCGCGCTCACGCTCAATGCCTGGATACTGCACCCTGACCACGGCCCCGACCGGCCCGCGCCGGAGATGGCCTGGTTCAAACTGGAATTGCTCTACGCCCAGGCCGCCGACCTCGTGCTCTCCCACGCTGCGCCCGACGACACTCTCTGCGCCGGGGACATTGGCGTGCTGGGCTACCGCACTGGCATGCACATCCTCGACACCGTCGGGCTGGTGACGCCGGAGACAGCGCACTATTACCCGGCCGACCCCGCCATCTATGTGATCAACTATGCCATCCCCGCCGACCTGGTGCTGGCGCTCGACCCCGACTTTGTAGTCATCCTTGAAGTCTACGGGCGGCGGGGGCTGCTCCCCGACTCGCGCTTCCAGGCCCGTTACCGGCTGTTGGAAAAGTTCGAGACGGACGTTTATGGCACGGAGGGGATGTTAGCGTTCGAGCGGGCTAAGCCTTCCGCGCGTACGCCGTAAACAGATCCCCCAGGTTCACCGGCGCCGCCAGGCCGCGCAGCCCCAATTTCGTCACCAGCCACTCGGCCGGCCGGCCCACGAGCGGCGACAGCGCACTCACACGGCTCATCAGGTAACCCAGGCGCAGGTAGCGCCCCTGGGGCCGGTCACTGATGACCTCAAAGCCACACTTTTCCAGCATCGCTCGCAGCGTGCGCCGTGAAAAGTAGTATATGTGCATCTGCATTAACCACGGCCAGCGCGCACCCATCAGCCGCGCAAAGAGACTGTCAATGTCAATCGTATGCACCACCACCAGCCCGCCCGGCTTCCCTTCGGCAGGCTCAGGGCGCCGGAGCAACCGGTACGCCTGCTCAAGCGTCCCCAGCGGGTCGGTCACGTGCTCGATCACGTCCCACATCGTCACCACGTCAAAGTATGCCTCCGGCAGGTCGGCCGTCTCTAGCATCCCCGGCGTCACGTGGAGTCCCCGCGCCCGCGCCTGTTCCACTGCCCAGCGAGAGGGTTCCACCCCCCAGGCGTCCCAGCCGTGGCGGGCCGCGATCTCGACAAAGACTCCCGTGTAGCAGCCCACGTCCAGCAGCGGGCGACCACCCGGCGGGCCGGCGAGTCGCTCCAGCGGTTTCAGGTGATGCTCAAAGGTCAGCACCCGTCCCTCCCGCTCCTCGACGTATAGCGGGTCCTCGACCGCCTGGTAGGTCTCGACAATATCGTGGCCGTCCGGGCGCGGGTCGGTGTAGACCAATCCGCACTGCCGGCATTGGACGATGGTGTGATGTCGCCCATAACCACTGCTGGTACAGCAAAGCGCCCGCCAGTCGCCGCTCTCCCCCTGCTTGACAGTGGAGGGGTAACGCACGACCGCGTCGTCGGCCCCGCACAGATTGCAGCGCACGTGTTCCATCAGACCCTCCTCGCTGTCAGACGCGCCCAGGCCAGCCGGAGGACCGTCCCCAATGCCCTGGTGATCTCGTTCTTGGAGACTTTGGAAGCGCCCAGGCGGCGGTTCTCGAAAATGATGGGTATCTCACCCACCCGCCAGTTGTCCCGCTGCACGCGGTAGAGCATCTCGATGAGGAAAGAGTAGCCACTGGCCTTGATCGCGTCCAGATCCATTCCCTCCAGCACCTGGCGGCGGTAGCAGCGAAAACCGGCCGTCGTATCGTGGGCGTGCAGGCCCAGCATTGTGCGGGCGCAAGCGTTGGCCCCCCAACTGAGCAGTTTGCGGTTCAAGGTGCAGCCGCTGGCCCCGCCGCCCCGCACGTAGCGCGAGCCAATGACCAGATCATAGCCCTGGCTGATCTTGGTCACCATCGCCGGGATATAGCACGGGTTGTGGGAGAAATCGGCGTCCATCGTGCAGACGAGATCGGCTCCCTCGGCCAGCGCTCGCTTAAAGCCGGCGATGTAGGCCGTGCCCAGCCCCAGTTTGCCGGCGCGGTGGATGACTCCCACACGCCCGTCGCTCTCCGCCGCCATACGGTCGGCGATGGCGCCGGTGCCGTCGGGCGAGTTGTCATCCACGACGATGATATGCACCGCCGTCGGCAGCGCAAGTAATTGCCTCACCAGCGATTCGATGTTCTCTTTCTCGTTAAAAGTCGGTACGATAGTCGTTACTTGCAAAATCACCTCCAGAGTTAGAACACGGATCGGCAGAATTGGCAGATCGTTTAATC
>CAYQTW010000386.1:0-3500 GCA_964420485.1 uncultured Anaerolineales bacterium | reverse complement strand
AGGTGGGTGATGGGGTAACTGGGTGACTGGGGGATTTGGTGATTGGGGGACTGGGTGACTGGGTGATTGGGTGACTGGGTGACTGGGTGACTGGCGTGGGGGGCGTTGAGCCTGGCACGTTGCAGGCCAGTGCGGCCAGTATCAACGAGACCCCAGCCAGCAATAATAAACGATGCTTTCTTTTCGCGTTCATCTCGAACCTCCTCCGACTTGATACTCGATCAGTAGCCTTATTGTAACCCACATGAGCCTCGAACGCAAGTGGTCCCGGGCGTCGTTCAGTTACGTTTTACGCTCTAGTATGGTATACTTGGGCCAAGAACACGGATTCCAGGACATTAACGGATCAACGCGCTAAAGGAGAGGTTAAATGACTATCTATCTCGATTCGGCATCGCTGCAAGATGCCCGTCGCGCGGCGGAACTGGGCTTTGTCGCCGGCGTCACCACCAACCCCAAACTCATCGCCCGCTTATGCCGGGCTGCCGAGGAGATCATCCCCGAGTTGTGCGATGCGCTGGACGAGGGACTGGTCTTTTACCAACTGACTGCCCCTACCGTCGAGGAGCGGGAGGCGGAGGCCCGCCGCTTTGCCGCGCTGCGGCCTGGGCGCGTCGGGCTCAAAATCCCCTGCACGACCGAGAATCTGGCGCTACTA
This sequence comes from uncultured Anaerolineales bacterium, assembly GCA_964420485.1. Lineage (GTDB taxonomy): Bacteria > Chloroflexota > Anaerolineae > B4-G1 > B4-G1 > CAYQTW01. The sequence goes on along the minus strand of CAYQTW010000386.1, from coordinate 2,842 downwards.
TACCGGCTGGTGGACGAGGGGTTCACCTGCGCGGCCACGGCCGTCTTTAGCGCCCACCAGGCGCTCCTGGCCTGCGAGGCCGGCGCCGACTACATCATTCCCTACGTCAACCGCGCCACGCGCTTGCAGGGCGATGGGATAGCATTGGTGGCCGAGATAACAGACGTGATTCAGGCTACCGGCGGGCTGAGTGAGGTATTGGCCGCCAGTTTCCGCAGCGTGAGCGAGGTGGTAGAAGCAACACTGGCCGGCGCCGGCCACGTGACCGTGCCTTTGAGCCTGTTACTGGCCCTGGGCGACCATCCACTCTCGGAGCAGGCCATCGTCGAGTTCGCACAGGCAGGCGGGTAACTCGTATCTGCTCAATAAAGTGGGGCAATGTAGCCGAGGTTTCCATACCTCGCGGGCATAACGCGCTATGGAAAGCGCGGCTACGTTAAAAGTGCCCCAGAATATTGAGATGATACGGTAACTCGTCACCCGGCGACCACTGGTCTCAGTAGGAGTTCAAAGTATGCGCATTGCCATTTTTAGCAACGCTTACAAGCCGGTCGTCAGCGGGGTAGTGACATCCATAGCACTGTTTCGCCAGGGATTGATCGATGCCGGCCACAATGTGTACGTCATCGCCCCCGAGTACAAGGACTATGAGGACGAGGAGCCTTACATCTTTCGTTTCCCGGCCCTCAACCTGCCCGAGCGCATAGATTTCTCGCTGGCGATTTCCTTCAAGGCATCAATGGCACCCACGGTGCGCGGGATCAAGCCGGCCCTGATCCACAGCCAGCACCCCGTATGGATGGGCGACCTGGCGACTGCCTTTGCGCGTGACCTGAATCTGCCGCTGGTCTTTACCTTCCATTCCCACTACGACGAGTTCGCCCAGCGGTACGTTCCCATCGCGCCAGAGTTGGCCGGCATAGTGACCGACGAGATCGTCAAACGCTACCTGGAAAAGTGCGCTCACGTCGTGGCCCCCACGCCCAGCACTCGTGATTTCATCTTGCAGAGTTACGGTGTCGACGTCCCTGTGACCATCGTGCCGACGCCGGTGGACCTGAGCCTGTATCACGACCTGGCCCCAGAGCGCATCCGCGCTGCCCTGGGGCTAGAGAACGTCGAGGTGCTGCTATACGTGGGCCGGTTGGCCAAGGAAAAGAGCCTCGATTTTTTGCTGCGCGCCTTTGCCAGGATCGTAACGCAACGCCCCCAGGCGCGGCTGCTGGTGGTGGGCAGAGGGCCACACGAGCGCCGTCTGCGACGCCTGACGCGGAAACTCGACCTCGGCGAGCGGGTCATCTTTACCGGCCCCATTCCCCACGGTGAGGTGCCGCACTATGCCGCCGCCGCCGACCTGTTCGTTTTTCCCTCCATAATAGAGACACAGGGCCTGGTGCTGGTCGAGGCCATGGCCGCCGGCACCCCCGTGGTGGCAGTGGAGGCCCCCGGCTCGGTGGACGTGTTGGCCGAGGGAGGGGGGCTGCTCGTGCCGGCCCAGGAGCGCGCCTTTGCCGAGGCGGTGCTGGCGTTGCTGGCCGATGAGATGCGCCGCCGGGCGATGGGAGCACAGGCCGCCCGCGCGGCGCAACGTTACACCATCTCGGCCACCACCGCCCGCCTGCTCACCGTCTACCAGGCCGCCATCGCCGCCGGCCCGCGTGACAGAAAGCAGGGAGTGTTTGATAGGTTGGTAGATTGGTAGATTGGGAGTTGGTAGAGTGGGACACCAATCTCCCAATCCGTTACTATCCTGCCATCCGTGTTCTAATTTCGCAGCACCAGCGGCAAGTAGACCCGCCTCACCGCCAACTCATCCGCGCCGATGTCATAGCCAGCACCCAGGGGACGGGGTTCGCCGTCCACGTCGGTCGTCACCCCGGCGTTCACGCCCCGGTCAATCGCTGCCGAGCCGGGGGTCAGGTGGTAGCCGTCGGGGGCGAAGGCCGGGTCGCCGCTGTGATCGTTGAGCCGGGTGACGCTACCCGCTCCACCCGTGTCGGTGACGGTGTTGGCGTGCCAAAGGATGTTGTTGAGGACGACTACGTTGCCCGCCGTGACGGTGACGCCGACGCCGTGCCCAACGACGATAGTATTGGTCATCGCTACGCTGCTGTACTCCCCTGTCAGGCTGGTGACATAGACGCCGCTGTCGTCGCTGCCGATGTCGGTGGTCCGGTTGCGGGCAATCGTCGTGTGCAGCAACCGGGCCGCGGCGCGGACGGCATAGATACCAGAGCCGTACATCGTGGCCTCGTTGTCAGCGATGACGTTGTTGACCAGCCTGGAGTCGCCTCCCTCCAGACCCAGCCCACCGCCCATTGAGGCGGCGACATTGCCGTTGATAATGTTGTTGCTCAACACCGGATCGCTAAAGTAGACCCGAACGCCCGCCGAGTGTCCGGCGTTGTTGCCGGTGATGACGTTGCCGGTGAGCATCGCGCCACTGCCGCTCGAAATCGCTACGCCTCCCCCGCCGTTGACCACGCTGTTGCCGGTGATGGTGTTACCGGTAAGCTCGGCGTCGCCGCCCGAAATCGCCACCCCGCCGCCCCAGTCTTGGCCCTGATTGTCGCGCACGACGTTGTCGCGCAGTGTGGCCGGACTTTGATCAAGGGCCACGCCAGCCCCGCCGCCGCCGGGCACAGTGTTCTGGAAGATCGTGTTAGCGACCAAGGTGGCCGCGCTTTGGTACAGGAATAGACCACCGCCAACATCGGTTGTCGTGTTGCTGTAAATAACGTTGCCGCTGATGACGGCGCTGGCTCCATTGATATAGATCCCGCCGCCCACGTCGCCCCAGACCATCCCGCCCAACCCGGTCGCGTCGCCGCCGGTGATGCGC
>CAYQTW010000385.1:0-3523 GCA_964420485.1 uncultured Anaerolineales bacterium | reverse complement strand
GGCAGATGTAGCACGCGGTTTCGACCGCCGTGCGATGCGAACATGCCGTTGTCAAGTTAATTCGCTTTTTTCCAAATTCGATGTAGTGTTCTACGGACACTAGATCAAATTAAGAATGGAATGAATTCCTTGTTCTTGATTCGCTTTTTTCCAAATTCGTTGTAGTGTTAGCGGGAGACAGAACCGCCCGGCCTCCTGAGCACCCCACGCCGGCTAGCCTCTCGCATACACTGCTGCACGTCCACCACGCGGGGGCCGTGGCTCGTCAATCGAACACTCACTTGCTGCTCGGAAAAGACCTCGATCTGTCGCTCGCCGTCCACGGCGATGGTGCAGGCGGTTGGTTCCAACACCACCTCCTCTCCCAGGGAGAGCAAGTGGTGGCCTTGGATGTCCACCGGAATGATCAGGCCGGGGCCTACGGGGGCCAGCACTCTCAGCGCCGCCTGTTCACGGCGGCGGTTGCCCTGGCCCAGTCGCACGTACATTCCCTGGGCATCGCGCGGCCCCAGGGCGTGCAGACAGCCTCCGATAGACGACATGCCAATGCAGTCCGGCTCGGCCCGGGCCAGCACGATCTCTCGCAGACGGCGCGGGTCCCACAGCGCCCGGCTGCCGATGAACAGTTCAGTGCTGGCTACCACGTCAATCAAGGCGATCTCCGCCAACTGGCCGTCCACGTACACCTCTAACCGTTTGGCGGTATACGTGACCTTTTCCACGTCCACCATCTTTTTGGCGACCAGCCCCGCCGCGAGTCCGGCCACGGTGCTCTCGAGCATACAGGGGAAGACGTTGTTGGTACCGGTGGAGATGGCGACGATGGGAATGTCGCTGCACCCTTTGGCCACGGCCCGGTTCGTGCCGTCCCCGCCGAGCGTGATGATGCAGCCCACGTCACTCTCACAAAAGCGCCTGGCGGCCTCGGTCGAATCGCGCTCGTCGGCCTGCATATCCATGTGGAGTTCGGTGGTCTCCAACGAGAGATTCAACCCATCCAACGCCCGCTCGACCAGACTGTAGTAGTCGGGCATAAAGAGCACCTGCTCGACGCCCACAGCGTCCAGGGCCAAAAGCGCCCGCTGCAAGATGTGCGCCTTTTCGTGATTGTCGAACACCGAAGCGTGGGTGACTAGGCGACGGATGTCCTTACCAGAGGCTGGGTTAGCGATGATACCGACAGTTGACATAGTCTCTCCTTAAATCAGAAACCGGGTTTTCAAGAAAAAACGCAACTGCTCAGGCATCGTCTGGAAAGAGGCAAGCCTACTCACGGAACAACTTGGTTTGATGTCATTGCGAGCGTAGCGAAGCAATCTCCTGACCTCAACACATAAGCAACGGTGGAGATTGCTTCGTCACTTTGTTCCTCGCAATGACAGGATGAGTAGTTACGAAAAAACCTGGTTTCTGACCTACTACCTACATCAGGGACTTGGCTGTTGCGACGATGGTGTCCACACTGGGGATGTAGGCGTCCTCCAACACTGGGCTGAAAGGCACCAGTGTGTGCGGCGGCGTGATCATCTTGGGCGGCGCGTCCAGGTAGTCAAACGCCTGACCGGCAACCAGGGCGACGACGTCCGTCGCTATATTGCAGCGCGGAAAGTCCTCATCTACCACGATCAGGCGATGGGTCTTTTTGACCGAGTTCAGAACGATCTCATTGTCCATCGGCGAGAGGGAGCGCAGGTCTACCACCTCGACGTCCACGCCGTCGCCGGACAGTTTCTCCGCTGCCTCCAGCGAGAAGTGAACCATGCGCCCCAGTGTGACGATGGTCAGATCCTTACCCTCCCGCTTGACGTCGGCTACTCCCAACGGGATGATGTAGTTATCCTCCGGCACCTCGCCTTCCATACCATACAGCAGTTTGTGCTCGAAAAAGATGACCGGATCATTGTCCCGGATAGCGGCCGAGAACAACCCCTTGGCGTCATAGGGCGTGGAGGGGATGACTGTCTTGAGCCCCGGTATGTGAGTGAATATCGAGTAGAGACATTCAGAGTGTTGCGCGGCTGCCCTAAAGCCCGCGCCGATCGTCGTGCGGATGACCATCGGAACTTGGGCCTTGCCGCCGAACATGTAGCGCATTTTAGCGCCCTGGTTAAAGATCTGGTCAAAGCAGACGCCTAAAAAGTCTACAAACATCAGTTCGGCGATGGGGCGCAAGCCTGTCGAGGCCGCGCCTACAGCCGCGCCGATGAAAGCCGACTCGCTAATGGGGGTGTCGCGAACACGATCCCATCCAAACTCTGAGGCCAATCCCTTGCTGGCGCCCAGGACGCCACCCCAGGCTTCCTTGTTCTCGCCTTGCATGTGGGGCAGCGTAGGGCCACCCGCCACGTCCTCGCCCATGAGGATCACCGTGGGGTCACGGCGCATTTCTAGTTGCATGGCCTCAATGACCGCTTCTCGGAAAGTTATTATACGTGCCATCGTTTTCTCACCTCCTATGGGTAACTCACGTAGACGTCAGTGGTCAAGACGTCTTCGGGGACGGGCCAGGGGCTCTCCTCGGCGAACTCGACTGCTTCTTCGACCATCTTGGCCGTCTTGGCGTCAATCTCCGCGATCTCTGCCTCAGACAAGAGTCCGCGCTCCAGCACCTGCTTCTTGAAACTCTCAATTGGGTCATTGGCGCGATTGCGCTCTTTTTCCTCCTCGGTAAAGTAGAGCATGGTGTCGCCCTGGAAGTGACCGTAGTAGCGGAACCCTCGGCACTCGACCAGGGACGGGCCTTCACCTTTCCTGGCCCGCTCGATTGCCACTTTTGCGGCCTCGTAGACGGCGAAAAAGTCCGCGCCATTCACCGTGGCTCCAGGCATGTCGTAGGCCACAGCCCGGTCAGAGATGTCCTTGGCCGCGCAGTGGTAGCCCCACGGCGTGGTCTCGGCGTAGCCGTTGTTCTCACAGACAAAGACCACGGGCAATTTCCAGATGCTGGCCAGGTTCATCGCCTCGTGCATCGTGCCCTGCTCAGCAGCACCATCACCGAAGAAGCAGACCGTCACCTGGTCGGTGCCGAGGATCTTGGCTGACAGGCCCGCTCCACAGGACAGCGGGCCGCCGGCGCCGACGATGCCGTTGGCGCCCAACATGCCCTTGTCCACGTCGGCGATGTGCATCGAGCCACCCTTGCCTTTGCACGAGCCCGTGGCCTTGCCGTACACCTCGGCCATCATCGGGCCTACTTCCACTCCTTTGGCGATGCAGTGGCCGTGACCCCGGTGGGTCGAGGTGATATAGTCCTTGTCCGTCAAGTGGGAAATCACACCCACTCCAATTGCCTCCTCACCGGCATACAGGTGAACAAAGCCCGGCAGTTTGCCCTCGGCAAACAATTCAGCCACTCTGTCCTCGAACGTTCGGATGAGCCTCATGCGCTCATACGCCCAGAGGAGTTGTTCCTTGCTGATCTCAGCCATAGTGTTCCTCCTTACTTTATGTTCGTAGTTGGACCTCGAGGCCCTGGTTGGGCCAACGTCGTCAAAACATCCTCAAACTAGAGTACGTTTCAATA
>CAYQTW010000384.1:0-3525 GCA_964420485.1 uncultured Anaerolineales bacterium | reverse complement strand
GCCTTCCCGGTCACGCTGTTCGCCATGATCCTGATCCAGGCATTGGGCATCCAACAAGGGATGTGGGTGTTTGTGCTGACGCTGTGCGTGGTGGGCTGGGGAGAGGTAGCGCAGTTCGTGCGCGGGCAAGTGATCGGGGTCAAGCCACAATTGTACATCGAGGCTGCGCGGGCGGTGGGAGCGCGGGCGGGGCAGATTCTGATGCGGCACGTATTGCCGAACCTGTTGCCCTCCCTGCTGGTGTTGGCCGTGCTGGAGATGGGCGGCGTTCTGATGTTACTGGCGGAACTGGGTTTCCTCAACATCTTTTTGGGTGGCGGCTTCAAGGTCGAACTCATAGGTGACGTCGTCGCCCACTTTTCCGACGTGCCGGAGTGGGGGGCAATGCTGGCAAACATCCGGGCCTGGTGGCGGAGTTACCCCTGGATGGCCTGGTATCCGGGCGTCGCTTTCTTCCTGGCCATCGTGGCCTTTAACGTGTGTGGTGAGGGGTTGCGTCGCCTCCTGATGGAAAGCAGAATCAACATCAGCCGGCTGTTCAACAAATACACAGCCGTGGCGCTGGGGGTGGCGGTACTAGGGCTGGTGTGGACGCTGCGGGTCACTGCCCCATTGGGGGTATACCGGACACAGGCGAAATTGTTCGACGCCGGGCGGGCGATGGAGGACATTCGGGTATTGGCCTCCCCCGAGTTCGAAGGGCGTGAGACGGGCGCACCGGGGGCGGACCTGGCCGCAGAGTACATCGCCGGGCGGATGGAGGAGATTGGGCTGTTCCCCGCTGGTGAGAACGACACGTACATCCAGGCCCTTCCCAGCCCCCGCCTCCACCTGACCGAGGTCCCGCGCCTGGAGATACTGGACGAGCAAGGCAACGTGGCCCAAGCACTGGCCTACCGGCAGGACTTTGTCGAGTACGCTGGCCCCTTCCCGACCTACGGTGAAGGTGAGGGAGCGGTCGTCGGCTTGGTCACCGGCCCCGATCCGGGCACGCCAGGGGGCTATGGTATCGGGAATCTTGATCTTTACGACAAGGTAATCTTGGTGCGTGAAGCGGAGATAGAGCGCGTCAACTTTGGAGCCGCAGTCGGCGTATTGATTATCACCGACGACCCCTTCACATTCCAGCGCAAGTATCTCTTCCACAGCGAGAGAGGGTGGAGCACACCGACGCCTGTGATGATCGTCACACCGGAGACGGCGGAGCGGTTGCTGGCTACGGCGGGTAGTGGCCTGACCCAACTGGAGGAGATGGCAGCCGGCTTGCAGCCCGGCGAGGTCGTGTTGACCGGTACAGGCGCGACGGTGCGTTTAGAGACCGTTGTGACGATGAGCGAGGACCTGACGAGCGAAAAGTATTACAATGTCGTCGGCTTCATCCCCGGCACCGGCGCTGCGATGGGGCCGGGGAGGGGAAAGGGGTTAGACAGCCAGGTCATCATGGTCAGCGCCTACTATGACGGCCTGGGTGCCGGCCCCGATGGCACACTTTACCCTGGAGCCAACGACAATGGCAGTGGCGTGGCGGCGATGCTGGAGATGGCCCGCGTTCTGAAAGAGGCCCCCTACCCACCCAAGCGGACGGTCGTCTTCGTCGCCTGGGCCGGTGGCGAACGGAGTGAGAGCCTGAGCGTGAGCAACGTCATGAACGCCAAACTTGGCTTCAGGTCGTTGGGCCTGGAAGCGGTGATCGAACTGAGCGGCGTGGGGGCGGGGGATGGCAAAGCCATCGCGCTGGGCCAGGGGAGCAGTTTCCGGTTAGTGCAACTCTTTCAGAAGGCGGCCGGCCGGCTGGGCGTCTCCACGACCACGCGCGGGCGGGGTCCCCATTATGGCATGTTTGCCGCTCCGGGCTTTGGTGAGCGCTCCGCCCTGACCGTTTACGTGAGTTGGGACGGCTCGGACCGGACGGCGCACACGCCAGAGGACACCTTCGAGGCGATAGATGCGAAGAAACTGGAACAGGTGGGCCAGACGACGCTACTCGCGCTGACTGTGCTCAGCCGCGAGATGAACTATTGAGTGGAAAGGAACAAGTAATGGCGCTTTCATTCCCCGATCAAGTTCGAGTAGTGGAGATGTGAGATGGAAGCGATTCGTGTGGTGTTGCCGACGACCATCCGGTGCTAGCGAGGTTGGTGCTGCAAACCCGCCAAGCGGCTCAGCACCGCCGTTATGCGGCCATCACATTTCGAGGAGTGCTTATGAACATGTTTCGTTACTTGCATCTGGACAAGAAACTGTCATTACATTGGAGACGGTATGTTCTACAAAGCCTGTATGCGACGATGGCGGTCTTCTTGGTGATCTTGCTGCTGCAACTGGAACAAGTGGTCATCATCGCCTCGATAGGGGCGAGTGCGTTCATAGAGTTCGCCATGCCGCAGAGCATCACAGCGAAGGAGAGGAATCTGATCGGAGGGCACATCATCGGGCTGCTGGTCGGCTCGTTGTTTGGGCTAGTTCCGCAACCGTCGGCATTGCTCTGCGCAGTGCTGTATGCGCTATGTGTAGGAGGAACGATATTCCTGATGGTGGCAACAGACACAGAGCATCCACCGGCAGCAGGGACCGCACTCGGGGTGGCGATGATAGGCTTGTCGCCGACTCTGGTAGTATCGGTGGTGACGAGTATCATAGTGTTGGCATTGGTGCATCACTTGCTCAGGTTCAGACTGTTAGACCTGGTATGAGGAAGCGTGCCGTTGGGTAGAAAAGTATCATCTCAATATTCTGGGGCACTTTTAACGTAGCCGCGCTTTCCATAGCGCGTTATGTCCGCGAGGTATGGAAACCTCGGCTACATTGCCCCACTTTATTGAGCAGGTACGTAGAAAAGGTCGTGGCCGCATAACAAAACAATTCGCTGAAGCCGACAATGCTATCGAGTCGCCTTTTGAGGTTGTTTTCGTTTTTGAGCGTTTCGGGCCAAGTTTGGTCACACTGCGGCAGCCGCATTGCGGCTTAGCTCAACCGTTAGCCGCCAACTCGTTTGGCTGTAGCGAACCCCTAGAATTGGACAACCAGCCAAGTTAATGTAGAACAAGTCCAAAAAGGGGGAAACACAATGACCAAGCGACGAACATTCAAGCCTGATTTCAAGGTGCAAGTAGTGCTTGAAGACCTGACCGGTGCAAAGAGCAGAGCGGAGATTTGTCGAGAGCATCAACTTGGGTCCCAGGCAATGTCATCAAGTTAAGAAATGAGAACCAGACCTGCCAGGTTTTATGAGGCACTTTCGAACAGAAATACACTGTTAATCGTGTCGAATCTGGCTCACAAAAGCTCTGGCGGAAACCTGGCAGGTCTTTACAATCCTTAACTTGATGACATTGGGGTCCCAGGTGGTCACCTGTTGGAAAAACGAGTTCCTGGAGCGTGCCCCCACGATCTTGACGACGGAGCGGAGCGAGAACGAAGCACGGGAACGAATAGCCGAGATGGAACGCATGGTCGGGCGACTGACCATCAAGTTGGAGGCGGCAAAAAAAGCCTCGAACATCTTGACCTCTCGACCGTGCAGAA
>CAYQTW010000383.1:0-3548 GCA_964420485.1 uncultured Anaerolineales bacterium | reverse complement strand
GGAGATGACGGAGGGGCGGGTGCGCTGGGAGCCGCGCGTGGGGCGTCTCAACCGCGCCTACGAGAACGTGGTCGCCCCCGCGCTCGACGATCATCGCGCGCTGATGGCCCGCCTGGGCCGCTTTGACCTGGCCCAGCGCACCGGTTACAGCCCAGAGGCAGTGGCGGGGGCCGTCGTGCGTATCCCCTCGTTGGAGCCGGAAGCCGCCTGGCCCGGCGTGGAGGCCGCTTTCGTCCGCGCCGCCGGGGCAGAGTGCCAGCAGGCCGCCGCCGCCGACCACATCCGCGACTTGACCATGGAGGCGACGTACAATGACCTGAACTGGACGCTGCTGCTCCTGCCCGCCTACGTCACCTGGTATCAGGAGGGCGAGCGTGTCTGGCCGGTGCTCGTCAACGGGCAGAGCGGGCGCGTGAGCGGAGCGCGGCGGGCTTCGGCGCGCAAGGCAAATATCACGTCGCTGGCGCTGGGCGCGGTGGCCTTGCTCCTGTTTTTGATCGGGGGAGCGGTGGCGCTGCTGGGCGTGGCCTTTCCGCTGGCGGTGGCCCTGGGTGGTTTGATCATGATCGTCGGCCTGCTGTTGGCGATTGCCGCGCCCGTGCCCGCCATCGGCGTGTGGGTCTTTAACCGGCGCTCTGCGTCCGACCCCGGCATAAGAGGCCAGAAGCATGCCTGACCAGCCCCGCCCGTCCGCCGTAATCGTAGACACGTCCCGCAGCCCGCACGCCCGCCTGCGCCCCGTGCCGCTGGCCGCCGTCACACTCGCCGACGGGTCAATCGAGAAGTCACGCTCAGAGGTGTCGTAAAAGACAATGTCCTTTTGCACCTCGGCGAACAATTCCTCCGGCATCCACTCCCGCCCGATGACCTTCAGCGCGCCGGCGGGGCAGGCCTCGGCACAGGCCCCGCAGGCGGTGCATCGCTCGCGATCAACCAGGATTCTGCACGAAACCAGCCTGCTTGTCGAACCCATTCCAGGCCATCGCGAACAATCGCGGCGGGCGGTGCTGCACCGGTGCGGACGACACCGTCTCAGTCCAACGAGCCGTGGCCTCGGCCGCCCGCTCAAAGCACGAGCCGGTAAAGGTGACCAGGGGCTCGGCTCGCTCTTCGGCGCTTGCACCCCGATATTCTTTGTACATCTCTGCCGCCTCGCTCAGAAACGCCGCCTCCAGCGCGTCTCGTTCTTTGCGGTACAAGGGTAGACGGGTGGGATAGTCGCGGATCACCGCCCGGTGCAACCGCTCGTGGGCCCACCACAGCGAATCGGGATCGTAGGTACCGGTCGGCTCGGCACCCAAATCAGGCAGCCCCGCCCCGCCCAGGTAGACTGGCTTGAAGATTCCGGTGCAGGTGCCGGAGGCGCCGGTTAGCCAACAGGTCGGGAGGTCAGGCGACAGATGGGCAACCATCGCTCCGGTGGACTGGCTGGGCCGGGTCGGGCCGAAACTGGCATGCACGCAGAGGGTGTCCATCAGCAAACCCGGGCCGGGGTTCCAGGCTGGGTCGGCGGCGGCCCGGGGGCCGTGGTCGCGCAGGGCAGCCATCATCGTCTCCACGGTAATGTTCCCCTTTTGCGCCTCCATCAGGTCGGTCGAACGGCGCCGGCGGGTGCGGCAACCATCGAATCGGGTCATAAGAAAATCAGAGTAGCAGCGGGCAAAGTGGAAACTGTCCCTCGATTTGCACCAGCCCTTCTCGACGGCGTGCTCCACCAGTCCCTCTGAGGCCAGGTCCCATTCGCTGCCGATGGTCAGACCGTTGGAGATACTGCGCACGTCGCGCACCCGCTCGGCGGCCCAGAACTTGGCCACCGTCTCCAGCACCCAGGCCTCGTCAGGGTCAGCGATGATGAACGAGTTGTGGTAATAAAGTTTATGGTGGAGGCCACAATTGCCAGTCTGACCAAAAGTCTCCAAAAGGGCGACGATGACGTCCAACGCCCGGCGCGCCGTGTCGGCCCGCTCCAGCGCCAGGCGGATAAAGTCCATCCCGATCAGGCCGGGCTGCTTGCCGTAGGGTTCTTTGGTGAACACCGCCTCGTTGCCAATCGCCACGCCGCACTCGTTGATCCCCATCTCACAACCCCACATCCAAAAGGGCCTGGACAGCAGCACCTCGTAGGTCTCCTCCACCTGCGGGATTTCGATGTAGGTACACTTGACTCGAGCCCCGGCCTCGTGTCTGGCCCGTGGGATGTGCGTCAGCGCCTGGGCTTCGTTCGGTTCACGGTCGCTGTTCTTTGCCAGGATGACTGTGCCGTCGGCTGTAGCCTTACCGACAGCAACCAGGGTATCACACATTTTCTCCTCCTTTTTCTACTCCATAGCCAGCCCGCAGTTGGGCGAACTGGGCGCAAAACTCGGCTTCCAATTGCGCCTTGTCAGGCTCAGGCAGGAAACTGGCGTGCAGTCCGTTCAGGCTGACTTGCTCCAATTCGTCGGCGCTGAAGCCAAAGTGATCCACCAACACCTCGTACTCACGGTTCAGGTCGGTGCCGAACAGGGCCGGGTCGTCCGAGTTGACGGCGATCAGCAGGCCTGCGTCCCACAAGCGGCGCAGCGGGTGCGCGGCATAGTCCGGGTAGACGTCCAGGCAGACGTTGCTGGTGGGGCACACCTCCAGCGGTACCCGGCGCTCGCGCAGGTACTCGACCAGTGCGGGGTCCTCGACGCAGCGCACGCCGTGCCCCAGCCGGTCGGCGTGCAGCAGATGCAGCGCCGCCCATACGCTCCTGGGCCCCGCGTGTTCGCCGGCGTGGGGGACGCGGGGCAGTCCGGCCTGTCGCGCCCGCTCAAAGGCGCGCTCGAACAGTTCCGCCGGGAAGCGAGCCTCGCTGCCGCCCAGCCCCAGCGCCACGACGCCCTGATCCCTGGCGGCCAACGCGATCTCGATTACCTGATCCTGCGTCTCGGGGTTGTCGCGGCTGATATCGAGCACCCAACCCCAGTCCACGCCGAACTCGGCGCGGGCCTGGTCCCGCCCCGCGTTCAGCCCTTCCAGGATAGCCTGCCAGTCCAGACCGTTGTATTTTGTGTTGGTGGCGATGGTAAAGGTCACCTCGGCGTAGCGGATGTTCTGGCGGGCACAGTCGCTGCCAAACTCGTAGGCGATCAGGCAGTAGTCGTCGGGCGTGCGCAGGCAGCCGGTGATGGTGACGTAGACCGCGATGAAATGTCCAAAGTCACGGAAGCGGTAAAAGTCGCGCAACCTCTTCACGTCCTGGGCCGGCAGGCTGACCCCGTTGCGCCGGGCCAACTGGAGCAGCGTGGCCGGGTGGATACTGCCCTCCAGGTGGACGTGCAATTCAACTTTGGGCATACGGTGGGCAAATTCGTGTAGGTTCATGTATGGCCTCGCTAACAAAGTCAAGGATGCGTGCGCTCAAATTCGTCTAGCACTCGGCCCTTGACGGAAAACACCGTCGCCTCGACACGAATTCACTTCTCCTTGTCTTTTGCCAGATCGCCAGCAGGGAGTATACAGGCACGACCTCAATGTCATCAAGAGATGAGAACCAGACCTGCCAGGTTTTATGAGGCACTTTC
>CAYQTW010000382.1:0-3570 GCA_964420485.1 uncultured Anaerolineales bacterium | reverse complement strand
CTTGCAGCGAAATACCCTGCAAGTCCACAAAGACGGGCACGTAGCGTGGATCCAGGTGGCGGCCCATCTGGTAGAGGACTGTGGTCTTGCCCGTGCGCCGTCCGCCGTAGAGAACGATGGCGTTGTCCTGGTAGCGTCCCACCAGCGTCTCCCTCACGAAGCGGAAGACGTCCTGGCGGCCAAAGAACATCTCTGTGCCGGTGATGGGGTTGCCGGCGATGTATGGATTGGTGGGGCTGCTCATATCTGTTTCCTTCAGAGACCTGCCACTCGCTGGCCTACGAAACTCTAAAACCCATCCGGCAAAGCCTCGATCTGCTCTTTCAGCGGCAAAAAGACACCGCGCAACTCTTGCACGGCCGGGTCCATCCCGGCCTCGCCCAACTTGATATGCACCGGCACGCTCATCTGGATGGGGATAGTTTCGCTGACCGGCACGTTTATGCGCACGGGAATGGTCTTGCTGACGGGCACGACCATGCTAAGGTGCACCGGCAGGCGCATACCGACCGGCAGGTTCATAGATACACTCCCGTTGATTACACCGCCGCCGCCGGGCAAGTTGAACTGGGCCGGCGCGTTGAGCGGCACCGGCTGTTGCAGCACGACGGTTGTGTTTTGCTCGATCGCCAACTGGAACTCTATCGGCATAGGCTGGTCCAGCGGCAGGTTGAACTGGATGGGGATGGGCTCGTCTATCTGGACGGTGGTGTCAATCGTGGCCTCACCCAGCCCGAGGAAGGCGGCGTCCAGGTCGTTCAACAGCGGCTCGACCATGCCGGTCTTGAGGGCGAAGGTGGCATGGAGGGCCGGTATACTGATCACTAGTAGCGTGACGACCAGGACAAAATTGACGACGAAGGAAAAGAGGATGGCAATGTCCTTGAAGGCGTTCCAGAAATTCTTTAGCCGTTCCATAACGCGACCTCCTTGTGTTGGTGAATTGGTAGATTGGGATTGCTTCATTGGTTATACTAACATCATTGGGCAAAAAATACAACCTGGGAAAGTCTCCCCCTCTCCTCGAGGTTTCACGTGAAACATCACATCAGGGTTGGACGAGCATCAACCCCACCTCCATTCGTTCTAACGCTTCCTCTGCGTAGTAAGTCACGATGGCACTGGGGTCGTCGAGGGCGGCGCAGAGAGCCGGGACGGCGTCTGGGGGCTGGATGACGCTCAAGGCCCGGGCCGCGCCCGCCCGAGTTGACGTCTCTCCCCCTTGCAGCGCGGCGATGAGGGCCGGGGTGGCGGGCGGGCCGATGCGGGCCAGACTGTCGGCGGCGATGCGGGCGACGAGAGGGCTGAGGTCGGCCAGGCAGTGCACCAATTCGTCCACGGCTTCCACGGCGCGCAGTTCCCCTAACCCCTGTGCGGCACAGGCGCGCACGTCGCTATCGGCGTCGGTCAGGGCGGTGACGAGCAATTGCCTGGCGGCGGGAGTGGCGACGGCAGCCAGAACGCGGGCAGCCCACCAGCGGCGGTCGGGATCGGCGCCGGCCAGGAGGCCGCGCAGCGGAGGCAGTGCCACATCACCCAGGCGGCCCAGGACCATCGCGGCTTTTTCGGTGCGGGCGTCGTCACCAACGGCGATACTGTCCAGAAACGATTGCCAGAGGTTGTGGAGGTCGTCAGTCATTCAGCGTCTCCTGCGATACGGGTTCACCAACGGCGCGAGTAAAGGCCGCCAAATCAGGCGGCGCGGCAAAGTGGATCAGGTGGGCCGGGCAGCGGCAGTCGGAAGCGCCGCAGCGGGGGGCGGGGATGAAGGCGGCGGGGAGCGTGGACAGTGCGGCGGCCCAGGCACATTCTCGTCGCTGGCGATTCTCTGTGTACCACACTTTGACGGGCTGGGCGTGAGCCCGCAGGTAATCCACGTGCCAGCGCAGGGATTTGGGCTCCCGCAGGTGGCGGGCGACGCGGGCAACCAGCCCTCCTGCCCCGTGGGCACTGCCGGCGTAGGCGTACCACCCGGCCGGGAATTTGAAGCGGCCCAGTCGCCCGACGGTGATAGTCGTGGAGCGCGGCAGATGCAGGATCAGCACATAGGTTCCGGGTCGGTCAGGAAGCATACATCCATCCATCGCTGCCACACAAAGCCAGCGCTCCAGGCCATAGCGCACCCCAGTGCCAGCAGCACAATGCCCAGGCCATCAAAGGCGCGGATGGCATGCTGCGCATCAAAGTGGTAGAGCACAGGCCCCTCGTAGGGGTTGGGTAGGATGAGAGCTGCCAGCCCGGCCAGCAGCAGTGACACGGCCAGGGCTGCCAACAGGATTACCCGCCACATTTATTTCTTTCCTTCAATATCCTCGATCGGATCGAGTCCATTGCAACCTGTTGCTAGTCGGGCTGGCGGTCTCGATTCAGTTAACCTCTACACAAGACTACTCGACAGGTGGGGGGACGGGCAGGGCCTCGACGGCCACGTCAGTCCACTTGTCACCCTCCTCGATGAGCATCACGGGGATGTCATCGCGGATGGGGTATTTGCGGCCGCAATCCGGCTCTTGGCAGACGAGCCAGCAATCGTGGACCAGTTTCAGTTGGCCCGGATCGTCGCCGGGTTTGCGGGTCTCGCCGCTGACGCAGTAGGGGCAGCGCAGGATTTCTAGCAGGTCTTGACTTACCATCGTTTCCTCCTCAATCTTAACCTCAACCTTAACCTCAATAGTATAGCACAAGTGGGAATAGCGTCAATTCTCAGCCTCCCCACGGCGTCACGGTGAGATAGGGCGTGATGGTAGGGGTGGGAGTCTGGCAGAGGCGCGCTTCTCTCAACGCGGCGGTGTACCTGGAGGCCGGAGCGCCAATGGAGATGGCGTATTCCAGCATCATCTCGGCGTCCGCGCAGCGCCCGACGCCCAGGTAGGCCCGTCCCAACAGGCCAAAGAGGTCGGCGATGGGCTGGTCAGAGTGGACGACGAGGCTGGTGTCGCCGGCCTGCACCAATGCGCGGGCCGCCTCGGACGAACTGACCGCCTCTTGCCAGAATCCATTTTCCGCATAGGCCTGGCCCAACGCGAACCAGAGCAGGGCCGGCGGGTCGGGGGTGGCTTCGATGCCCTTGATCAGGGTGCTAATGGCAATGTCAGGTGAGTCCAGTTCGATGGACGCCCAGCCACGGTAGTAGTGGCGCAGTGGGTCGTCGGGGTGGGCGGCGGCGTACTCGCGACTGAGGAACCGCATACGGCCGGCGTCGTAGGCTGCGCGGGCGGCCAGCCAGCGGGATCGCAAGGTTTCTGCTTTTAGACCGGGGTCCAGGGCCAGGGCGTGGTCAAAGGCCTCCAGCGCCCGGCAGGGGCGGTTCAGCAGGCGCAGCGTCTCGCCGCGCAGCGCGTAGGCCGGGGCACTGGTCGGGTCGGCTTCTAGCGCCCCGTCGGCGTCGGTCAACGCCGAGCGGGGCTTTCCCTGCGCCAGGTAGACGGCGCCGCGTGCGATGTAGGCCGGCGCCATGTCGGGCGCCAGTTGGATGGCCCAGGTGAAGGATTGTAACGCCTCTGCGGTGTCGCCCGCTTCCTGGTGGGC
Source organism: uncultured Anaerolineales bacterium (assembly GCA_964420485.1). Taxonomy (GTDB): domain Bacteria; phylum Chloroflexota; class Anaerolineae; order B4-G1; family B4-G1; genus CAYQTW01. The sequence continues at coordinate 42 of CAYQTW010000382.1, read as the reverse complement.
TAAACCCTCCTCGTAGTAGGTCTGTGCGCTGACAGAGAAGGG
>CAYQTW010000381.1:0-3578 GCA_964420485.1 uncultured Anaerolineales bacterium | reverse complement strand
GGCGGTGGGGGCGGGCCTGGCGATGGGACTGCTGCTCGTGGCACGCCGGGCGCCGCGCCCGGCGGCGATGGGCCTGCTCGTGCTGCTGGTCGTAGAACTCTTCGCGGCGGGCTTCGCGCTGCCTCACAGCCGGGCCACCGCACCCCAGGCGTTCACCAGCCTGCGCCCGGCCATCGCCCACCTGCTTGCTGTGGGAGAGGGTGATGGGGGGCGCTTCCTCAGCATGTCCAACATCACTTTTGACCCTGGCGACCTGCCCGAGATCGAGATCATTTACGGGCCACAACTCGAGGCCAGCGCGCTTTACGATTACGTCATCGCCGCCAAACACAAAGAAGTGCTCAGCCCCAACCTGCCACTGGCCTTGGGTCTCCCCGCCGTGGACGGCTATGACGGCGGCGTGTTGCCGCTGGCGCGTTACGTCACACTCCAGCAACTGTTCCTGCCCCATGACGAGGTCTCTATGGACGGCCGGCTGCGTGAGAACCTGACCGCTATCCCCGCCGGGCGCTGGCTGAACCTGTTCAACGTCCGCCACGTCATCACCGACAAACTCTACGACGCCTGGCTGGACGACGTGTTCTACGACCTCCAGTTCAACGCGCAACTGGCGCGAGGAGAGACAGCGGTGGTGGCACACGTGCCGCGATTCGAGGCCACGGCATTGGGGCTGGTCTCTTACCTGCGTGGAGGAGCGGCGCTGCCCAATAGCACACCCGTCGGTCTCGTCGAGGTGGGATTTGGCGACGGGTTCACGCGCACATTCGAGCTGCGGGCGGGGCAGGATACCGCCGAGGGGCTGTACGGCCCGCACGTGGCCCACGCACAGGCGGTGGTCGGCGGCCACTTTTGGCCGCCTGCCCTGAGCCTGGTCGAAGGGGGGCAGCCGGAGGGCAATGACTACGTGACCCGCCTGCGGTGGGAGGAGCCGGCCGCGCCGCTCACAGTCGTCGTGCGGGCGACGCTGCCGGAGGGGGAACTGGTCGTGCGCGGAGTGAGTCTGAGCGATGAGCGCACCGGCGGCTTCCAGGCGTTGGTCATCTCTGACCGGGGGCGCTTCCGGCTGGCGCACTCGGGCGACGTCAAGATTTACGAGAACCTGGACGTATTGCCACGAGCCTTCATCGTCCATCGGGCAGTCGTGGCCGGCGACGACGAAACAGCGTTGGCCTTGATGCAAGACACCACGTTCGATCCGGCGGCGGAAATTGTCCTGGCAGCAGACGAACGGAAGCGCCAACTTGTTGGCGTCATTGGCGAACAGGCGACTGGTGATTTGGCTTCCACTCACATCGTCTCATACAAGCCCGAGGCAGTAGAGATCGAGGCGGAACTGGCGACCCCTGGCTACATGGTGCTCACCGACGCCTGGTACCCCGGCTGGGAGGCGACGGTGGACGGCGAGCCGGCGACGATCCAGCGGGCAGACATCCTGTTCCGCGCCGTCGCCCTGGACGCCGAGCGCCATCGTATCGTCTTTACCTTCCGTCCGGTGAGCCTGCGCATCGGTGCGGGCACAAGCCTGGCGGGGCTGATTCTCGTCGCCGCACAGTCGCTCTTGTTGTCCAAAGCCGACCGCAGTGTTATAATGGACGCTACCAAAAATAACCCACAGGAGGATAAATGATGAACGCAATAAATCGTGTGCTGGTGGTGGTGCTGCTGCTGATCGCTATGTGCATGTGTACCATAACGCTAGTGTCGCCGGGGTGGACACTCTATCAAATCACGTGGCAGTCGGACGCAGCGATGCACTTTCTCAACAGCCTACAACCTCACGTGCAAGTGGGCCTGGGCATTCTTGGCGCCCTGACGCTGGACATTATCTTTGTCCTGCTCATCATTCTCGAGCTGCGCCGGCCCGCTCGGAAGGCCATCCGCGTCGAACAGACCGCCGGCGGGGAGGTGCAGATCAGCGTGAACTCTATCGCCGACCGTCTCAAGTACGAGGTGGATCAACTGCCCGGCATCCTGCGCACCAAGGCCAAGGTGTCGGGCAAGCACGGCGGCGTCGTGGCCGAACTGGACGTGGAGACGGCGGCCGGGACCACCGTGCCGGAGCAGGCAGAGCAGATCGTCGAGATGGCCCGGCAGGTGATGGAGGAAAAGATGGGGCTCAAACTGGCACGTCCTCCCAAGGTCAACCTGCGCGCCGTGCCCTATCCCCCCGCGCCGAAGAGCCGCCCACCCGCGCCGTCGGGCGATGCCGGGTAGGGACGCACAGTTACCGTGCCTTTGCAGTAGATTTCCAGGGTGGTGAAGTGAAAGAGGGAGAGAGTTCTCTCAGCCTGGCCGCGCGGGTGGAAAGCCTGCTCTTTGTGGCCGACGGGCCGGTCTCTGTCGGCCGCCTGGCGGAGGCATTGGAGGTCACGCCGGGGCGGGTTGAGCAGGCGCTGGCCGACCTGGAGACAACTTGTACCGGGCGCGGCCTACGCTTGCAGCGGGCCAGTAGCCGCGTGCAACTCATCACCGCGCCGGAGACTGCGTCCTCCGTCGAACGCTTCCTGGGCCTGGAGAGACGCATGCGCCTCTCGCGGGCCGCTCTGGAGACACTGGCCATCATCGCCTACCGCCAGCCGATCACCCGCCCCGAGATCGAGGCCATTCGCGGCGTCGGTTCCGACAGCGTCCTGCGCACGCTGGTGAGCGCCGGCCTGGTCGAGGATGTGGGGCGGGCGCCAACGGTGGGCCGTCCCATCCTCTACGGCACCACCTTCGAGTTCCTGCAACACTTTGGCCTACGGGGGCTGGACGAGTTGCCGCCGCTGGAGACAGAGAGCACGCTACCGTGAATGTGCGCGCAAAGTGGAGACTTGCATGGCCGATCCTACCTCGTTCGTGCGCCACATTTTGACCACGGGGAGAATAGGTATCTTCTCAATAGGTAGGGGCGAACCCTTGCGGTCGCCCTTGTGGGCAAGAGCAAGTCCTGCCCCTACCCCAGGATATTGAGAAGATACGAGAATAGTATATGAACGGCACGCCGACAGAGTGGTTAGCAAAAGCCCATGATGATCTGCAGGTTGTAGAGTTATTGCAGGTATTCGACGAATGTTAAAGCGATCTGGCACTGACCGTCGTGTGGCATTGTTGGGGATAATCGTACTGGCGCTGGGCATCATCGGGCTGGCGTCACCTGCGCCCCGCATTATACAACTCTGGCCCGATGGCGCCACCGGTGTGACCTCTGACCTGGTGGAGGGTATGCCGGCCTGCGCCGACCCGCAGATGCTCCCCTTCGGCGTCCACCGCACCGGCGCTGGCGATGTCGTGCGTGCGCACACCTACCTGCACTTTCCGCTGGACGTGTTCCCTCCAGGCACCGAAATTCTGCGGGCCACGTTGTACGTGCATGTGGACGGCGCATCGAACGTGGAGGAGGCGACGTTCGGCGCGTATCGGGTTCTCGAACCGTGGGATGAGCGGGACTGGAGCAATGACCCCGCCACCTGGCCCGCACTGCTCACCACGCCCATCGCGGACACGTGGGCCCGTTTCGACGTGGTGACGCCGACACTGTGGTTATCCACCCCCACGCCCACTCCCCCCCCCACCCTCGTCCCCACACTGACCTTGAC
>CAYQTW010000380.1:0-3591 GCA_964420485.1 uncultured Anaerolineales bacterium | reverse complement strand
TGGTCGGTTCTGGCGATGCATTTGGTGGTTCTAATGCCAAGAGTCTGATACTATGGGACGTCGAAACTGGCGAGCAAGTCCGTCGCTTTGAGGGGCATCGATCCATTCTCAGGAGTGTAGCTCTTAGCCCTGATGGCCATAAGGCGCTCAGCGGCTCTCAAGGAGAGTATGGGAACGACTTGATTCTTTGGGATGTAGAGACCGGCGAGCAAATCCGCCGCTTTGATACCGACGAGGATACAACGAGTATCGTGTTTAGCGCCGATGGACACCTCGCCCTCACCGGCTCGGTCTTTGGCTCCAATCTGACTCTTTGGGACGCGGCGACCGGCCGGGAAATCCGCCGCTTTGAAGGGCATACAGGTTCAGGCTATGTATTTGACGTGGCCTTTGGTCCCGATGAACAGACAGCTCTCTCCGCCTCGGGCGATGGCAGCCTGATCTTGTGGGATATTGAAACAGGCGACATCATCCGCCGCTATCTCGGACACGATGATATGGTATGGAGCCTCGATGTCAGCCCCGACGGACGGTATATCCTTTCGGGTGGGAAAGATCAAACGGTCATCCTGTGGGATTTCGAGACGGGCGAGGAACTGCGCCGCTTCAACGGTCATACAGAGTTGGTGCTCGGTCTGGTCTTTAGCCCCGACGGGCAAACTGCCTTTTCGGTCTCCCTCGACGGCGCACTCATCGAGTGGCAGATTGCCGCTCTATCACTGGGCGAGTTAATCGAATGGACACACGCCAACCGCTACGTCCGCGACCTGACCTGCGACGAACGAGTGCAGTACCGCGTCGAGCCGCCGTGCGACGCCGATGGGGTTGTGCCGACGACCGTGCCTTAGTCCGGATGGGATGGCGCGCGTGCCCCGCTCCCTGACAGACGAGAAGTGCCAACAGTATCTGCACGCGGACCGGTGACCAGAGGGAGAGTCGCCGTGGCAGGAATGAAAACCGCCAGAGAAAAGCTCCTCGAGATGAACGTCAACGGCTGCATTGTGTCAGCCATCGTCGAGCGTGAGCACCAGGGCGAGACAGAGATCTTGCTCCAAACCAGGTAGAAACCTCACAGCGATCCCGAGTACTCTGGAACCCTGGAAATACCGGCAGGAGGAGCGCACGCCTACGAGAAAGTCTACGATGCCATCCGAAGAGACGACATTCGCTGCGAGGGCTGCCGTGGCCCGCTTGACCGCCATTGGAGCCCAGAGTGCCGGTTTCTGGCCTGCACTCGTGAGCGCGGTATCACCTTCTGCCACGAGTGCGCGGACTTGGCCTGCGACGACCTCTCCGCCTTTAGCGCCGACCGGAGCGACGTCCCCTTGACCAACCTGCGCCGCCTGGCCGAAATCGGCCTCGAAGACTGGCTGGCGGAGCATGAGGCCCGCTGCCACTGCTGAACCAACTTTCCATTTCCCCCAAATTGCGCTACAATTATGCCAGATTTTGTCATCAATCTGGTGTAGAATAATGCCGTTTGCAGTCGGCTTCAGCCGACTTTGACCCTAGCCTGCGAATTCCCATTCGCAGGGAGCGATATGTCGAACACCGCTACTCGACTCATCACACTGATCATGCTCCTACAGCGCCGGCCCAACCAGAAGGCAGCCGAACTGGCGGCGCAACTGTCCGTCTCGGTGCGCACCGTCCACCGTTACATCGCTATGCTGGATGAGATGGGCATCCCGGTCTACTCTGAGCGCGGGCCCCACGGCGGCTTTTCTCTGGTGCGCGGCTACAAGATGCCCCCGCTCGTCTTTACCCCGGAAGAGGCGGTCGCCGTCTACCTGGGCGCCAGCCTGGTGGAGGAGATGTGGGGCCAACTGTACCGCGACGCCGCGCAGGGGGCGCTGGCTAAACTGGATAATCTCCTCCCCAACGAGCAGCGGCACGAGATCGCCTGGGCGCGCCGGACGCTGCTGGCGACCGGGTTCCACCGCGCCGACCACACGCCACTGGCATCGCTGCTGGAAAAACTGCGCCGCGCCACCCGCGAACGACGCCGCGTCACGCTGGTCTACCGGAGCCGGGGTCAGCCAGAACCCTTGCAGCGCGACCTCGACCCCTACGCGCTGGTTCATCGCTGGGGTTGGTGGTACATCATCGGCCACTGCCACCTGCGCGGGGATATGCGCACGTTCCGCGTGGACCGCATCATCGAATTGACGCTGCTCGACCAGACCTTTGACGTGCCAGGCGATTTCGACATTCAGGAATACCTGGCGGCGGAGCAACAGACGGAGCCACAGGTAAAAGTCCGCATGCGCTTCGCGCCGGAGGCGGCGCTCCAGGCATTGTACAACCGCGCTTCCTGGGGGACGGTGGACGAGCAGCCCGACGGCTCGGTGATCGTCACCTTTGCCGTGACGAACCTGGAGTGGGCAGTCTGGACAGCGTTGGGTTACGGGCCCCAGGCCGTCGTGCTGGAGCCGGAGGAACTACGTCGCCTGGTGAGCGAGCGGGCCCGCGCCATCGTTGCGCAGTACGCACCTCCTGGATAACACAACTATGTACCCTGACGAGATTATCATTCGCGGAGCCAAAGAACACAACCTGAAGAACATTGACGTGATACTGCCGCGCTTCAAACTGGTGGTCATCACCGGCGTCTCGGGCAGCGGCAAGTCGTCGCTGGTGGCACAGACGCTCCATCCGGCGCTGGCCCGGGTGCTGCACCGCGCCACCCAGAAAGCGGGCGAACACGACCGCATCGAGGGACTGGAGCAAGCAAACAAAAAACGTTCGATAGACCAAGTCATCAGCATCACCCAGGACCCCATCGGACACACGCCCCGCTCCAACCCCGCCACCTACGTCCAGATAGGGAACGCCGGAGGAGGTGGCGCGGGTGAAGGGGAGTTATACGGGGCAGTTTTTGAGGCGGATACTTTAGCCTACAGTTATGGATCAGAATAAAATTCAAGGAGGAAAAAATGTCTTACGAATGTAAAGTGAAGGAACAGCCTACCCAGGCTACTCTGGCAATCCGCACGCGGGTATCCGTGCAGGATTTGCCCCAGGTATTAGGAAAGGCGTATGGGGCTATTGCTCAATATCTAGGAGAATTAGGGGAGCAACCGGCCGGGCCTCCGTTCGTGGCATACTACAACATGGACATGCAGAACCTGGACGTCGAGATAGGCTTCCCGGTCTCTAGGAAACTGTCTGGAAAGGGTGACATTCAAGCCGGCGAGATTCCAGGCGGGAAGGTGGCAACCTGCCTCTATACCGGCCCCTATAGCGGCGTTGAGCCGGCCTACAATGCACTTTCACAATGGATGAAGGAGAATGGACACGAGGCTACCGGGGTGGCGTACGAAATGTACCTGAACGACCCTGGGCAAACGCTCCCTCAGGAATTGCAGACTCAAATCGTGTTTCCACTAAAGTGAGTCCACTGAAGAGGATATATGGGGTGTGGGCTGCGTCAAGTTCACACCCCACTATTTGAGAAGAACCGAAAGAAAGGAGAATTCCGATGAACAAGATTATCGCTTACTGTGGACTGGTGTGTACCGACTGCCCGGCCTACATCGCCACCCAGACGGACGATCAGGCTGCGCTGGAAAAAGTGGCCGCGCAATGGCG
>CAYQTW010000379.1:0-3592 GCA_964420485.1 uncultured Anaerolineales bacterium | reverse complement strand
CATATGTCCGGCGGTATAGCCCTGCTGCTCCCCGGCGACTGTCAGGCCCGCTTCCTTGAACCCAGCCGCCAGCGCTTGTGCGTTGTCTACGCAGGCACGGGCATAGTCCTGGCCGAAAGCCAACATCTCAGCGGCAGCCACAGCAAGTGCCGGCAGCCGGTTGGTGTGGAAATTAGCCGTCATACCAGGGAAGATGGCCCGATCCACACCGTGCGCGATGTCGGGGTCGTCCGTAACGACGATGCCACCTGGTGGCCCGCCAAAGCTCTTGTAGGTGCTGGCCGTCATCACATGGGCACCCTCGCGCAGCGGATGTTGCCAGACGCCACCGGCGATCAGTCCGGCGACGTGCGCCGCGTCGTACATCAGCCAGGCACCGACCTCGTCGGCAATAGCCCTTATCTCGCGTACCGGGTAGGGAAACAGAATCAAACTGGCGCCCACGATGATCAACTTGGGCGGATGGGCCTTGACCTCGCGCCGCAGTTCGTCCAGCTTGATCTCCCAGTTCTGTGCATCGTAAGGAATTGTATGGATCTCGAGTCGCCGATAACCGGCTGCGCCCACACGCTGGTGGCTGATGTGTCCTCCCACCGATGTAGACAGGCTGAAAATCACGTCACCCGGCTCGGTCAGGCTGTTCAGCACGGCCATGTTCGCCATGCTACCGCTCATCGTTCGAACCTCGGCGTAGTTTGCGTCGAACAGCCGCCGAACGAGTTCGGTAGCGACTACCTCTGTCTCTTCGGACCAACGCAGACCGGTCTGGTACTTGGCGCCAGGATGGCCCTCGCTGGCGCGAGTGGCAATCGTGGAACTCAGTAGAGCTGCCACGCGCGGGCTCATGATGTTGGTTCCGGGGTATAGGTTGAGACAGTGTTGGGATAGGTGAGTGACTTGTTCGTGATTAAGCTGTTCGACTCGTTTGACCAGTGCCAGAGGCGATAGACCTTCGATGCTTTCCAGAACACGCTGGCGGAAAGCCTGCGCCTCTGGTTCAAACCAGGCTGGTGTGATGTCTGTCATTGGATTCCTCTTTTTGAGTTGTCAGTGCACGCTAGTGAACACCTAGATAAGATTTGCGCACTTCATCTTGCTGGGCCAATTCAGCCGCCGGCCCCTCCAAAACAATGTTGCCGGTCTCCAGGATGTAGGCGTAATTGGCGATGGACATGGCGGCACGAGCGTTTTGCTCGATCAGCAGGATCGTCTGCCCAGCTTGATTCAGTTCTTTAAGTTTCTCGAACACGTCTTGCGCCAGGACCGGGGCCAAGCCAAGTGACGGCTCGTCAATCATAAGGATGCGCGGTTTAGACATCAGAGCGCGACCTAGAGCGAGCATTTGCTGCTCACCGCCGGACAGTGTGCCCGCGCTTTGTTTCTTTCTCTCCTCAAGGCGTGGGAACAGGTTAAAAATCTCCTGTAAATCTCGTTGGATTACCTGATTGCTGTCCCGCCGGGCATACGCCCCCAGGCGTAGATTCTCCAGCACGGTCAGGTTAGTGAATACACGGCGGCCCTCAGGCACCATTGCGATGCCGCGCCGGACGACTTCGAAAGAGCGCAGACCGATCAGGCTCTCGCCGTCTAGCAAGACATCGCCTTCACTGGGCTTGACGATACCGGCGATGGTGCGCAGCGTAGTGCTCTTGCCAGCTCCGTTGGCACCCAGCAAGGCCACAATCTGGCCATCGGGCACGCGCAGAGAGATGCCATGCAATGCATGGATGCCACCGTAATATACGTGTAAATCCCGTACCTCAAGCATACTCGCCCACTCCCAGGTACGCCTCGATGACGCGCGGGTTGTTCTGGATGGCTTCCGGGGGGCCCTCTGCGATCGTCTCGCCGTGGTCAATAGCGATGATGCGCGGGCAAATTCCCATCACCACCCGCATTTGGTGCTCGATTAAAAAGATCGTCAGATCGAAAGCATCGAGAATGTGCAGGATGAACCTCATTAACTCCTCGGACTCACCGGGGTTCATGCCCGCCGCTGGCTCGTCCAGCAGCAATAGTCGAGGTCGCGTTGCTAGTGCGCGGGCGATCTCCAGCTTGCGCTGCTGTCCATAAGGCAGCGATGTGGCGTCTTCGTGCGCCAAATGATCCAAGGATAGTGCCCCCAGCAACTCCATTGCCTCCTGGCGCATCTCCTTTTCCTCTCGAGCGTAATTCGGGGCCCGGAGGATGGCCGAGAAGGGATCGGACCTGAGGCGCAGGTGATGGCCGACGAGCACGTTTCCGAGCACGTCCAGTCCATTGAACAAGCGGATGTTCTGGAAGGTGCGCGCCACGCCCAGGCTGGCGATGATATCGGGCCGTTTACCGGTGATATCGGTCCCGTTGAAGGTGATGCGCCCGGCGGTTGGCGTGTAGATGCCGGTGATCAAGTTAAAGATGGTCGTCTTGCCTGAGCCATTTGGCCCAATGAGTGCGCACAACTCCCCCGGTGCCAACTCGGTTGAAAAATTATTGACGGCTGTCAGCCCGCCGAAGCACTTTGTGACACCATCAAGCCTGAGTAGACTCATGGCCTCTCCTCCTCCTCGGACTCGATGCTCGGCGCTGGCGCGGTCTTGCCAGTGCGTCCCAGCCGTGCGCGAAGAGCAGAGGTTTTCTCAAAGAACCAATCCCAACTGAACTCCGCTTGCCCAAACAGTCCGCGGCGATAGAACAGGATGACCAGCAAAAGTAGCGCGGAGAAGATCACCATGCGCATGCCCGGCACACCTGGTACTCGCAGCGGCCCAATGCTGAACGGAGATTCAACCGGCCGTAGCGCCTCTAGGAAGACCGTATACAGGCAAGCGGACACTGTGCTGCCGGTCAGACTGGACATCCCTCCCATGACCGTGATGCCAACCACTTGGTAGGTCAGGAAGAACAAGAACACTTTGGGGTCAATGGTGCTGATCAAGTTAGCCAAAAGCGCACCGGCAATGCCGACGAAGAAAGACGACAATGTAAAAGCGAGTATTTTGTGGTAGGACAACTTGACTCCGAGCGCCTCGGCTGCCACCTCGTCGTCGCGGATGGCTTTCAGAGCGCGCCCGTAGCTGCTGTCAACCAGGCGCTTGGTCACAAAGATGGTCACCAGGGCCAGGCCCCAACTCCAATATACGTTGGTGTACTCGGGGATGCCCTTCAAACCCAGGGAGCCATTGGTGACCCTCTGCATATTGACGAAGAGCACGCGGATGATCTCGCCGAAGCCTAAGGTAGCGATGGCCAAGTAATCGCCGCGTAGGCGCAAAGCAGGCCATCCGATGAGAAAGCCCACGACTGCTGCCAAAACGCCGCCTAGCAGCATCGCCGGCAAGAAAGGCCACTGTACATTCGCCAACACAGGAACGATGGGCTCAAGGAAGAAGTTGAGCTCTTTCTGGACAGGTGTCATCGTCAATAGGGCGGCCGTATAAGCGCCCACAGCGGCGAAGCCGGCGTGGCCCAGTGAGAACTGGCCAGTATAGCCGTAGACCAGATTGAACGTGACCGCGAAGATGGTGAAGATGGCGCACAAATTCATGATGCGCAGTATGTAAGGATTGAAAGTGGCCTGGGAATACGCCAGAAAGCCTGCAAACACCACCAA
>CAYQTW010000378.1:0-3598 GCA_964420485.1 uncultured Anaerolineales bacterium | reverse complement strand
CAATGTTCGAGAACCTGACCGACAAACTGCAAGCCGTTTTCAAGCGTTTGGGCAAGCGCGGTATTCTGCGTGAGGCCGACGTAAACCAAGTGTTGCGCGAGATTCGCCTGGCGCTCCTTGAAGCAGACGTACATTACAAAGTGGTCAAAGACTTTGTCGGCCGCGTGCGCGGGCGGGCCGTCGGCGCTGAGGTCACCAAGAGCCTCAGCCCGGCCCAGCAGGTAATCAAGATCGTCCACGAGGAATTGATCGAGACACTGGGCGAGCCGGGGCGGCTGGAACTGACAGGCTCCGCGCCCTACGTCATCATGCTGGTCGGGTTGCAGGGATCGGGCAAGACGACGATGGCGGCGAAACTGGCCCGGCGACTGAAACAGGGCGGTCACTTGCCGCTGATGGTCGCCAGTGACACCTATCGCCCGGCCGCCATCACACAACTGGAGGTGTTGGGCCGCCAACTGGAATTGCCGGTTCACAGCGAGGGGCAGCGCACACGTCCGCCCAAGGTCTGCGCCCACGGTGTCCGCGAGGCCCGCAAGCGGGGCTACGATGTAGTCATTCTCGACACCGCCGGCCGTCTCCAGATTGACGATGGGATGATGGCCGAATTGGAGGCGGTCAAGAAGGCGACCAAGCCGGTCGAGATACTCCTGGTGGCCGACGCGATGACGGGACAGGAGGCGGTGAACATCGCGGACGGCTTTCACGAGCGCATCGGGCTGACCGGGCTGATCCTGACCAAGGTGGACGGCGACGCCCGAGGAGGTGCGGCTATCAGTATGCGGGCCGTCACCGGTGTGCCGATAAAGTTCCTGGGCACGGGCGAAAAGACCGATGCGCTAGAGGTTTTCCATCCCGACCGGTTAGCCTCCCGCATCCTGGGGATGGGAGACGTGCTGACGCTCATCGAACGGGCGGAGGCCACCTTTGACGAGGAGCAGGCCGAGCGTATGGGGCGCAAGTTACGCGAGGCCAGTTTCGACCTGGAGGATTTCCTGGAGCAGTTGCGGCAGGTCAGGACGATGGGGCCGTTGAGCCAGATACTCGACATGGTGCCCGGGCTGGGAAAGTTGGCCCAGGGTGTATCGCCGGAGGTCACCGACCAGCAGTTCAAGCACATCGAGGCAATGATTCTTTCGATGACGCCGGAGGAGCGGCGCAATCCACGCATCATCAACGGCAGCCGGCGGCGGCGCATCGCTCGCGGCAGCGGCACGACGGTACAAGAGATAAACGCACTGCTCAAGCAGTTCCGCCAGATGCAACGGATGATGAAACAGTTGGGAAAGGGAAAGGGGAACATGCGGGGGTTGATGAGGGCGTTTGGGTAGCAAGGGACAGGGAGCAGGAATGGGAGCATACGAGTTTCAGGCCCAAGTGACACCTGATGGAAGGCTGGCTGTGCCGGAGGTCTTTGCCCCCAAGTTATTGCAGCAGCCAGTCGTGCGGGTGATCGTTTTGCTTGGCGAACCGCCGGGAATGTAAAAGATCGGGCCTGGTCACGTCTGGCGGCCGAGCAGTTTCTTGCTGGCTATAGTGACGCTGACGCGATTTACGATCAGCCTGAGTGAGCGATGAGACGTTACCAGCCGGGTGAGATTGTTTTGTTGCTGTTTCCCTTCGCCGGTACGCGAAAGGCAAAGCGCCGTCCGGCGCTGGTACTGCTGGATACGGAAGACGCTGACATCCGTTCGGCTACACAAGTTGGTTACGCTGGAGAAAGCATTGGTTGACCGGAGATTAGGAACTCTGGCAGCGGCAGACTGGGTAAAGGTACGCGCGATGATTCAACAGATGTGGTCGTCCATTTGAGCGCGCTCTCAGAGGCCCCGGTAACGATACCAGCCAGTTAGTTGACCAATTTACCAACCTACCAATCTACCAATTTGCCAACCCACCAATCTACCAAACAACAGGAGGACTATGGTCAAGATCAGATTGCGCCGCGTAGGCGCCAGGAAGCAACCCAGTTACCGGATCGTGGTCGCCGATGCGCGATCCCCCCGCGATGGGCGGTTCATCGAAACCATCGGCGTCTATAACCCGCGCACCGAGCCGGAAACGGTAAAGGTCGAAGAAGAGCGGGCTTTGTACTGGCTGGGTGTCGGAGCCCAACCAAGCGAACCGGTGGCCCGGCTGCTAAAGAAGCAGGGCACGCTGGCCCGCCTCGAGCGGCTCAAGCAAGGCGAGCCTCTGGAGGCGCTGTTGGCCGAGGCGGACGAAGCGGCCCAGGCGCTGCCTGCGGTAAGCCCCAAGACTCGCCGGGAGCCGGCAGAGCGGGTGGCGGAAGAACCGGCTCCAGAGCCTGAACCGGAGCCCGTTAAAGCCGCAAGTGAAGAGGAGGGAGAGACAAAAGAATAGCCCGCTCCCTATCGCAGTGGAGTTTCACTCCCCAACTGCGTCTCCGTACTGTTCATAATATCTGCACCAACTACTACAGAAGGGAGGAGCAACAATGACTTCGCTGAAGGAACTGGTTGAATTCATCGCCAAGTCGCTGGTGGACGACCCGTCCCAGGTACACGTCTCCGAGATCGAAGGCGAGACCGCTGTGATCCTGGAACTGCGGGTCGGCCCGGAGGACATGGGGCGCGTGATCGGCCGGGGCGGGCGCACCGCGAACGCTATGCGCACGCTCGTCCGGGTGCTCGCTGCCAAGCAAGGGAAGCGGGTCACTCTCGAGATCGTCTAGACGCCGATGACCGCCGTCCTACAACACGATAGCGGGAATGGTGGGGGCTCAGGAAAAGCACTTTTGCCTGAGCCCCGCTTTTTAGCAGTTGGACAGGTATCGCGGCCGCACGGCGTGCGGGGTGAGCTGCGCGTCCAAATCCTCACTGACTACCCCGAACGGCTGGGACAACACACCTACCTTTACCTGGCCTCTCCGGATTCCCCGGATGCAGTGCGGCGCTACCCGGTAGAGAAATTACGCCGTCACAAAGAAATACTACTGCTGAAACTGGGTGGCTGCGACGACCGCAACGCGGCCGAGGAACTGCGCGGCCAACTGGTGCAGATACCCTTCGAGGAGGCCGTGCCGCTCGAGGAAGGGGAATATTACCACTTTCAACTCATCGGCGTGAGGGTGGAGACGGAAAGCGGTGAGTATCTGGGCCAGGTTGCCCAAGTGCTAGAGACCGGGGCCAACGACGTCTACGTCGTGCGTGGGCCGCGCGGCGAGGTATTTTTGCCCGCCGTAGGTGATGTGGTGCTCGAACTCAACCTGCGGGCAAAGCGGATGGTGGTGCGTCTCCTGCCGGGTACGTTGACAGAGGGTCAACGGACGGAACGGAGTTAGCGGATAGGAGGCGTCTCCTGCCGGACCTGTTGATAGAGGGCTAGAGATGAACGACCTGCGTTATTGGATTGGATTCAACATTGTACGCGGCATCGGCCCGACGCGACTGCGGGCGCTGCTCGACTACTTTGGGGACGTGAAACGGGCCTGGCATGCTCCGGTCGAAGGATTGCGCCGCACCGGCCTGGACAGTCGCTCGCTGAAAAATCTTTTAGCAGCCCGGTCCACCCTGGACCTGGAGCAGGAGTTGGAGCGGATCGCCGCCACTGGCGCACGGGCGCTCACGTGGCAAAGCCC
>CAYQTW010000377.1:0-3603 GCA_964420485.1 uncultured Anaerolineales bacterium | reverse complement strand
CCCAGGGATCGTGGCTCAACGAAGGGTTGTATGTGCTGCTAGTGCTGATCCTGTGGGCCCATTGTCATCTCGTGCTCGTGCGTTACGCGGAGACGGGCAATGTGGCGGACGTGGCCCTGGTCTTGCTGACGGTTGTCTTGCAGATGTTACTGGCGGCGGTCTTTGCATTAGTGGTGAGTCTCGATACCGCGTTGCGCGGCATCGCCGTGAGCACAGGGATTGCGCTCCTGGCGGTCACCTTGTCGGTGGGATGGAATCTGGCGCACACCCGCCCGGCCGACTCACGAGAACTGCTGGTGCGCCAGCCCACCGCCGTCGAGGTGCGCGACCTGGTGCAAACGCTGCGCGATCTCTCGTGGCGTGAGACCGGGATGCCGGTCACGCTGCCATTCACGCTCGAGGCGGCCCCTGACTCGGTGCTGGCCTGGTATCTGCGGGATTTCAGCGCCGCCCGCCGGGTCGAAAGGTTGAGTGACTTTGGGGGAGCACTGGTAACCTGGCAGCGCGGAGATGAGCCGGATCACCCGGCCCCTGCGCTGCCGGATGGCGTAGAGTACGTGGGGCAGGGTTTCGCCCTGCGCCGCAGTTGGGATGTGCGTGAGATTGCTTGCGTCTGGGAATGGCCGCCGCGCTGCCAGGCAGCCGTGAGGTGGTTGTTGCTCAGGCGCACTCCGTCGGCGCCCGTGACCGATGAGTGGGCTGCGTTCTGGCTGCCCGTGGTAGAGGAGTAAAAGGTATGGAACAAACAGTGTTAGATAAACCGATAAACAGCATCGTCAAGTGGGATTGGGAAAAGACCCTCTACGTCACTCTCATCATCCTGGCCCTCGTCACCCGCTTGTGGGGCCTGGGCGACCGGGTGCAGAGCCACGACGAAAGCCTGCACACCGAGTACTCTTGGTATCTGTACTCGGGCCGGGGTTTCCAGCACACGCCGATGATGCACGGCCCGTTTCTCTTTCACGCCACGGCTCTCTCTTATTTTCTCTTTGGCGACAATGATTTCACCGCCCGGCTGGCGGTCGCGCTGATGGGCGTGGCGTTGGTGGCCTGGCCCTATTTCCTGCGGCGCTGGCTGGGCCGTATCGGCGCGCTCGTCACCTCGTTCTTTTTGCTCATCTCCCCCTCCATCGCCTACTACTCGCGCTACATCCGCCACGACATCCCGATCATGTTGTGGTTCTTGCTCGTTCTCTTGGCCGTCTTTTCCTACCTTCGCGACGGTCGCGAACGCTGGCTGTGCTTGATGGCGGCCGGTCTCTCGCTCATGTTCGCCACCAAAGAAGTCGCTTTCATCTACGGCGCTATCATCGGGCTCTTCCTCGTCGGCCTGTTCGTGCTCCGTCTGGCGCAGTACCAATGGTCACGCGCGCGTGCTTACTGGTACTTTTTGGGCGCCCTGGCCCTGACCGGAGTGGGACTGGGTCTTTTGCTGATCGGAGTGCTCCACGTCGGCGAGAGCGGTATACCGCCCTGGTGGGCTTTTTTCGGCGGGATGTTGGCCGTGCTTGCCCTGGCCGCCAGCGCCTTTATCCTGGTCACCCGTGTCGGGCCTGACCTGCGCGCCTACCGCAGTTTTGATCTGATCGTCATCCTGGGAACCCTCTGCCTGCCGTTCTTTGCGCCGATCCCGATCAGGATGTTTGGACTAGACCCCCTCAATTATAATCCGCCGGCGCTCTACTACTCGGCTGCTGTCACTGGCGTACTGCTGTTGATCTCGGCCGGCGTGGGTCTAGCGTGGGACTGGCGCCGCTGGGGCGTTGCATCTGCCATCTACTATGCCATCTTTGTCGTGCTTTTCACCACCGTCTTTACGAACGGCACCGGCATCGCCAGCGGGATGGTCGGCTCGTTGGGCTACTGGCTGGTGCAGCAGGAAGTGGAACGAGGCGGACAGCCCTGGTATTATTATCTGTTGGTGATGGTGCCATTTTACGAGTACCTCCCGCTACTACTGACCATCATCGCCTCCATCTATGTGGCCGTTCGCTCCGCAACCCTTCGACTACGCTCAGGACAAGTGCGCAAATTCGCCAATTTGCAATTCATCATCTTTCTCCTATGGTGGACCGCAATCACCTGGGTCGCGTATTCTTACGCGGGTGAGAAAATGCCCTGGCTCACCGTTCATCTGGCCCTGCCGATGATCTTGCTCGGCGGCTGGTTGGTGGGACGGCTGATCAAGGACACGGACTGGCAGCAGGTATTAGAACGCCGTGCCTGGTTATTGGCGCTCGTCGTTCCTCCGTTCGTCGCGGCATTGATAATGTCCGTCAGCGCGATTCTCTCAGGCCCATTCGGAGGACACGAACTGGCGCAATTAAATATCACCGGTCAATTCCTGAGCGGGCTGATCGGCGTGCTCGCCTTTGGCGCGGGGCTGGTCGCTCTGATCCGGCGCAGCGGGTGGCGCGTGGCTGTGCGCGTCCTGTTGCTCGTCGCGCTGCTCCTGCCGGTGCTCCTGACCGTGCGCACCGCCTGGCGCTTTTGCTACGTCAACTATGATTACCCGACCGAGTTCCTGGTCTATGCCCACGCTGCCCCGGCGGTCAAGGAGAGCATGCGCCAGATTGAGGAACTATCGCGGCGCGTCTCCGGCGGGCCCAACGTCATCGAGGTAGCCTACGGCTCTGACGGCTCCTGGCCGTTCAACTGGTATCTGCGCAACTATCCCAACGCCATCTTTTACGGCGAGCAGCCATCGCGGGACAATATGGACGTCCCGGTCATCATCGCCGGGCGAGACCAGTGGGAGGCCGTGGCGCCCTACATGGGCGACAATTACCTGGTCAACGACTACACTTACCTGTGGTGGCCGATGGAGGACTATAAAAACATGACCTGGGCGCGTCTCGCTAACGCCATCGCCGACTCGCAGATGCGCGCCGCGTTGTGGGACATCTGGTACGACCGTGACTATCACCGCTACGACGAACTGACCGGCAAGACGCACACACTCGACCGGTGGCCGCTGCGCGGCGAGTACCGCCTCTACGTCCGCCGGGACGTGGTGGCCCAGATGTGGGATCTGGGCACGACCGGCCTGGTCGAGATTGGCCCGACTGACCCTTATGCCGATGGCTGGCAGGAGTTGACCGCGCGGCTAGTGTTCGGCAGCGAGGGTACGGAGCCGGGCCAATTCCAGAACCCGCGCGGCGTCGCCGTCGGCCCCGATCCTTCGACAGGCTCAGGACAGGGTGGTTTCGTCTACGTGGCCGACAGCGGCAACCATCGCATCCAAAAGTTCACCGCCGCCGGAGAGTTCGTCGCCACCTGGGGGCAACAGTCCGCCATCGAGACGGAGGCGGGATTGCCCCAGGGCTTTAACGAGCCCTGGGACGTCGCCGTCGCCTCCGATGGCGCGATCTACGTCGCCGATACCTGGAATCATCGCATCCAGAAACTGGACGCCGAGGGGGTTCCGGTCACCGCCTGGGGATTGTTCGGCCAGTACGGTCTCGACGAGTCAATGGGCCAGAGTGCCTTTTACGGCCCGCGCGGCGTCGCCGTCGGCCCCGACGATCTGATTTACGTGACCGACACAGGTAACAAGCGCGTCCAGGTTTTCGAGCCGGATGGGCGGTTCGTATTCCAGTGGGG
>CAYQTW010000376.1:0-3603 GCA_964420485.1 uncultured Anaerolineales bacterium | reverse complement strand
AGGTGGACTTGGCAGTAGTTGCCCGCGAATTTATTCGCCGGGCTTGGGGTGCAAATCTCCAAATTCTCAATCCGTCAATCCTAACAATCCTAAATTTCCCCAAAGGAGTGAGACATTGGCTAGTTTTCTTGTCACAGGCGGAGCCGGTTTTATCGGCTGCAACTATGCTCACCGGCTATTGAGCCGGGGCGAGCAGGTGACGGTGTACGACAACCTGTCGCGCCGGGGTAGCGGGGCCAACGTGTCCTGGTTACGCGAGCAGCACGGCGCAGAATCTTTCCGTATGGTCGTGGGCGACGTGCGCGATTACGATACCCTGGCCCAGGCGGCGCAGGGAACCGACGTCGTCGTACACCTGGCCGGGCAGACGGCGGTGACTACCTCGGTGAAAGACCCCCGCTCCGATTTCGAGGACAACGCGCTGGGCACGTTCAACGCGCTGGAGGCGGCGCGGCACGCGGACACTAATCCTGTCTTTATCTATGCCTCCACCAACAAAGTATATGGCGGGATGGAGGATGTGGTGGTGATCGAGCAGGAGACCCGCTACGCCTACCGCGATTTTCCGCTGGGCATCCCGGAAACGCAGCCGCTCGATTTCCACTCGCCCTACGGCTGTTCCAAGGGAGCCGGCGACCAGTACGTGCGCGATTACGCCCGCATCTACGGCCTGCCGACGGTGGTTTTCCGCCAATCATGCATTTACGGCCCGCGACAAATGGGTGTCGAGGATCAGGGCTGGGTGGCCTGGTTCATCATCGCCGCCGTCACCGGCCAGCCCATCACCATCTATGGCAACGGCAAGCAGGTGCGCGACGTGCTGTTCATTGACGACCTGCTCGGCGCTTACGACGCCGCCATCGCCCGCATAGACGTCTCCGCCGGACAGGTGTACAACGTCGGCGGCGGCCCGGCGCACACAATGTCCGTGTGGGCCGAGTTCGCCCCGATCCTGGAGCGATTGACCGGCCACTCCATCCCCGTCTCCGGCGGCGATTGGCGCCCCGGCGACCAGCCTATCTACATCTCGGACATTCGCAAGGCTGGGCACGAGTTGGGTTGGCAACCTCGTGTGGGCGTCGAGCAAGGTATTCGGCGATTGTACGAATGGGTCGTTGCTAACCGCGAGTTGTTCGAGACAGGGAGACAAGGAGATGGTCTCTCCCCCTCTCCCTGTCTCGTAGAGGTAATGCTTTGACAATGAAAATATTGATTGTACTAACTTACTATCGTCCCCACACCAGCGGTCTGACCATCTATGCCGAGCGCCTGGCGCGGGGACTGGCGGCGCGGGGTCACCAGGTCACTGTGCTGACCTCGCGCTTTAATCGCTCCCGGCCCATTGAGGCAGTGGAGGACGGCGTGCGGATCGTGCGCGCGCCGGTGCTCTTTCGCGTCAGCAAGGGAGTCATCATGCCGACGTTTGGTTGGCTGGCGACGCAACTTGTGCGCGAGCACGATGTCATCAGCCTGCACCTGCCGCAGTTCGACGCAGCCGGCGTGGCGGCGCGGGGGCGCCTGATGGGCAAGCCCACGACGTTGACTTATCACTGTGACCTGCAACTCTCACCTAGCCCGTTCAACCGTATGGTCAACCAGGTGGTGCACGGGATGAACCGACTGGCCGGACTCTTTTCTGACCGGGTGATCGCCTACACGCGGGATTTCGCCGAGCATTCCCCCTTCCTACGCGCCTTCCACAGCAAGATCGAGGTCATTCCGCCGCCGGTGGAACTGCCGGAGGTGGGGCCGGGAGCGGTGGCGGCCTTTGCCAGGATGCACGGTGCGGACGTGAGCGAGCCGGTGATTGGGATGGCGGCGCGGCTGGCGGCCGAAAAGGGCGTCGAGGCGTTGTTGAACGCGCTGCCGCGTGTGCTAGAGGTCTACCCGCAGGCGCGGGTACTTTTCGCCGGTCAGTACCGGGACGTGTTGGGCGAGGAGGCTTACGCCCGGCGGCTGGCTCCGCTGTTCCGCCAATACGAGGAGTGCTGGGAGTTCGTCGGTGTCCTTAACCCGTTGCAGATAGCGTCCTTCTATCCTAATCTGGACGTCGTCGTCGTGCCCAGCCTCAACTCAACCGAGTCGTTTGGGTTGGTGCAGGTGGAGGCAATGTTGTGCGGGACGCCCTCGATTGCCAGCGACCTGCCGGGGGTGCGCCAGCCGGTGCTGCAATCGGGGATGGGCCAGGTAGTGCCGGTCGGCGATAGCGCCGCCCTGGCCGAAGCGATCATCCAGGTGGTGGGCCACAAGGCCGACTATGTGCGGCCCAGGGAAGAGATCACACAGCGGTGGAATACCGAGCGCACGGCGGCAGAGTACGAGGCGCTGTTCGAGCGATTGTTGGAGGAGAGGGGGAGACAGAGGGAAGGGGAGACAAGGTGACGGGGGGACAGGGAGGCAAGGAGACCGGTGATTCGTTATTCGCAATTCGCGATTCGCAATTCGCCAATCGTCTGCCCGAATGTGCCTATCGTTACTTTTGGGACATTGACCCGGCCAGGTTGGACGTCAGCGAGTACCCACGTTACGTCATCGAGCGGCTGCTAGAGTACGGCGACCTCCCCTCGGTGCGCTGGATGGAGCGTCGCTTCTCCCGCGCGGAGATTGTGGAGGTGCTGAAGAGGAGCCGGTCTCTTTCCCGCAAGAGCGCGAATTTCTGGCTGAATGTACTCAGCGTGCCACGTGAGGAAGTGAGATGTATGTCGAAGGAATTTCAGCAAAAGTACAGGCAAGTCTGGAACTGGTAGGCCAAACCCCTCTGGCAGCCCAGTTCTATCTGGCTGGTGGCACCGCGATTGCCCTGCACCTGGGGCACCGGCATTCACACGACCTGGATTTCTTTTCGCCTGCGCCATTCGACAAGGGTGCTCCCCGGCGCTTTCTGGGGCCACTGGGGCGATTGATCGTGGAGCAAGAAAGTGAAGGTACTTTTCTCGGCACCCTCAACGACGTTCGTATCAGTTTTTTCATTTACCCTTACCGTCTCTTGACCCCACCGGCGCTATTTGGCACAGTGCAGATAGCGGCGCTTGAGGATCTGGCGGTGATGAAGTTGGATGCCATCGCCAGCAGGGGCAAGAAGCGGGATTTTATTGACCTGTACTTTTTATGTCAGGATTTTCTCACCTTGCGAGAGATGTTTCCACTTGTAGGGCACAAGTACGAAGGAGTGGAGTACAACTTTACTCATCTCCTAAAGAGTCTGATGTACTTTGAGGATGCAGAAGCCGACCCAATGCCGGAGATGCTCAAACCGGTTTCTTGGCCCAACGTGCGGCGCTTCTTCGAGCGCGAGGCTCAGGCGCTGTTTCGACAACTGTGAGTGCCGTGGACGACCTACTCTGGCGACACCTGCGCGACCTGCCTGCCTTCCGCGCCCTCCTGCGGGCGGTGGAGGCCCGTTTCTACGCCGATTTGCCGCTCCCCCGCCCCGTGCTCGACCTGGGCTGCGGCGACGGCCACTTTGCCTCGGTCGCCTTCGACGGGCCGCTCGAGGTGGGCTTCGACCCCTGGTGGGGGCCGCTGACCGAGGCGCGTGGGCGGGGGGCCTATCGCCTGCTGGCGCAGGCTGAGGGGTCACGGATGCCCTACCATGATGACTAC
>CAYQTW010000375.1:0-3608 GCA_964420485.1 uncultured Anaerolineales bacterium | reverse complement strand
CTATCCAAGGCGAGATTCTTCACCTCCGCTGTGCTCCGGTTCAGAATGACAGGCTTATGATTGAGGTGCGTTTGCCTCAATCGTAGCCTGATGGTAGAATAGCAGTCAGCAGCTGTCATTCTGAGGAGCGGAGCGACGAAGAATCTCATTCTCGCTGTGCAGAGATTCTTCGCTCCCTACGGTCGCTCAGAATGACAGAGCCATGGTACAAGCGATTGCCCTAGGGAGGAAGCCAATGCGGGTACGCCCGGCGTGGCCGAGAGACCTGGAAACGTGTGAGGCGCTGGATCATTCCTACACCAGCGACCGGGTCTGGCAGATGGAGACGCGGGAGGAGAATGGTGTGCAGACGATCACCTTTCGAGTGGTGCGTCTGCCCCGTGAGATCCGGGTCAACTACCCACGCCAGGGTGAGGCTCTGCCGGCGGGTTGGCAGCGGCGCGATGGCTTTTTGGTGGCGGGAGAGGGTGGGCGCGTTTATGGTTACGTGGCCTTGACTGCCCAGACCGAGCACGGCATCGCCTGGGTGGGCGACCTGGTCGTGGACCGGCCCTGGCGGCGGCAAGGCGTGGGCACGGCGCTGTTGCGGGCCGCCGCTCAATGGGGGCGCGATCGCGGCCTGGTGCGGCTGGTGATACAAGTGCCGACCAAGGATTACCCGGCTATCCGGTTCTGCCAGTCGCGCAGACTAGTTTTCTGTGGTTACAACGATCACTATTGGCCGAGTCAGGACATTGCGCTGTTTTTTGGCAAAGCGTTGCGGTAGCCGTGGTGATGTAGCCGCGCTGGTGTAGCCGCGCTGGTGTAGCCGCGCTGGTGTAGCCGCGCTTTCCATAGCGCGTCGAACTGGCGAGGTATGGAAACCTCGGCTACATCGCCCCAACTTTTTTTGAAATGGGATTTCTATCGGCGCTGGGGTCACAAGAGTTTCTCGAACTGATCAACGTTGTACTCACCTCGGGCATTGTCATCTTTTCCTCTGCCTTGTTGCTCTACCTCATCATCTACAATCCCCGCAACAACGTAGCCCGTTCATTCGCCCTGCTGCTGACCTGCGTGCTGGTCACCTACTTGGTGGACCTGGCGCTGTTTGGCGTCAGAGACCTGGACGCGGCTATCCCCTGGCTGCGATTCCAGTGGGTGGGCATTGCCTTCACCCCGGCCGCCTATCTGAGTTTCTCCAATGCTCTGCTGATCACTACCGGCGCCCGAAGCAGACGGCGCGACGTTGCTGTCCGCGTCAGTTACTTTCTCAGCGTCTTTTTGCTGGTGGGAGCGGTATTCACCGACCACGTCGTGCGTGGCGGCGCAGTAGGGCCTCGTGTTTCCCATCTGCTGCCGGGGCCACTTTTCCCATTCTTTGTGCTGTACTTTTTCGCCGCCGTGGGGTGGGGGGCGGCCAATGTTCTCCGGGCGCGCCGCCGTTGCCTGACCTCGACCTCGCGGCGGCGAATGACTTATCTGATGGCCACCTTTGCAGCGCCGGCGGCTGGAGTCTTTCCCTTTCTGCTTTTCACTGGCTGGCCGGCCTCCATACCCGGCGCGGCGCTCTGGTTGCTGCTGGTGATGGGGAACGTGGCCGTCGGGCTGATGCTGGTATTGCTGTCGTACAGCGTGGCCTTCTTTGGCGCGCTGACCCCCGACCGGGTGGTAAAGCACCGCCTGATACGTTTCCTCCTGCGCGGGCCGTTCGTCGCCACGCTGGTCGTCGTGGTGATCGTGGTGGCGTCGCAGACGGAGGGCTGGCTGGGACTTCCAGGCCATCGCCTGATGCTCTTTGGCGTCGTGGGTATCATTTTGTTGCTGCAACTGGGCATCGAACTGGCCAAGCCGTTGATTGACCGGGCGCTCTACCGCCGGGATCAGCCCGAGATCGAGTGGATTCAACAGTTGAGCAACCGGTTGCTGACGACGACCGACCTGCACCAGTTTCTGGAGAACGTGCTCACGGCCTTGTGCGACTTATTGCGGGTGAGGACTGCTTTTGTGACAGTCATAGACGGCGGTGTGCCTCACCTGGAGGCCGTGTGTGGCCCGCTGGAGCCGGGGGCAGCCGATTTGCCGCCGGAGGCGTGGCAGACGTTCGCCGGAGTTCCTCCAGGGGAGCGGCGTCTCGAGCGGCATGGAGACATATTCGTTTGGAATGGCTACTGGCTGGCTCCTTTGCGCACTTTTAGTCTCTCTCTCGACGGGAAGGACGAGGTCCAGGAAGGGAGTGTCATTGGTGTGGTGGGCATGGCGGCGCGGGCGACAGAGCCGGACCTGAGCCCGGAGGAGCAGGCGGGCGTCCAAGCCCTACTCGCCCAGGCAGCGGCGGCGCTGGAAGACCGTCAACTTCAGCAGGGCATTTTTAGCGCGCTGGAGCGCATCATCCCAGAGATCGAGGATATTCAGCGTCGCCGCGGGGTGGTGCACTACGTCGGGGAACAGGCGCTCTCCGGGTTCAGCCTGGTGGAGGATGCCGAGTTCCGCCAGTGGGTCAGAGACGCGCTCAGCCATTACTGGGGTGGACCAAAATTAGCCACGAGCCCGCTCCTGTCTTTGCGTGTGGTGGAACGTGCAGCGCGGGAGCACGACGGCAGTGCGATGAAGGGGTTGCGGGACGTGCTCAAGCAGGCCATTGAGCGGCTGCGTCCAGACGGGCGGCGTCAGATGACGACGCCAGAGTGGATTTTGTACAACATTCTCGAACTAAAGTTCCTCCAGGGGCGCAAGGTGCGCGAGATCGCGCGGCGGCTGGCGATGAGCGAATCGGATCTGTACCGCAAGCAGCGCGCGGCGATCGAGGCAGTGTCGCAGACGTTGGCAGAGATGGAGTGGGAGTTGGGCAATGAAGAATGAACAATGGAACAATGAACAGGTGGTTTGACAAGGTGTTGGCGCTGCCATATAATCAATGCACGTAGAGGGACTGGAGACGCGAGTGGACGTGATGGGTTCCCTGTTCTAGCCAACAGCCGACAGGGGCTATGATGGAGAAGGAGGAGGAAACTGTGATGAACAAGATCAATTAGTGTAGCAATGGTTGTGCTCGCCCTCACCGCCTGCGGCAGTTGAACGTCTGAGCAAAACCTAAGGAGGTGCGAAGTGAGACGTGTATTCAAGTGTGTGACTGTTCTGTTGTTGGTCGCCGGCCTGGCGCTATCCGGCTGCTCCTCCGCCCCCGGCGGCGGAAAGTGCAAGTGGGGTGTGTGCATAGACCTGGAACTGGCGGAACCGATCGGCTGGAACGAGCCGGTGACAGTCACAATCACCGTCGAGACCGAGGAGGACATACAGGGATTGAGGGTTCGCCTGTGGTTCTCTGATCCGGACGTTCTGGTGGAAGGGGAGCGGGAATGGGTGGTGGACGCCAAAGCTCACACGCCCATGCAATTCTCAACGACGATTCGGTTCACTGAGGAGGGGTATTACTCAGTTCATGCCGGTGCGCAGGATTTTGTCGGCGAACTGTTGGTCCAAGACGCCAAGGATGTGCGGATAACTACTCTAGGAGGAACGCTGAACCCGCCGTCTGAGCAGGAGCTGGGAACGCCCGAACTTCTGGAGGAGACGCTGGAGCCAACATATCTTATGCCCTCGTCCCCTCTTCCTACACCCCCCTCTCC
>CAYQTW010000374.1:0-3616 GCA_964420485.1 uncultured Anaerolineales bacterium | reverse complement strand
GGCGTGCTCGACCAACCGCGCCAGCGCTGCAACCGTCGCCCCCGAGGCCAGAAAGTCATCCACCACCAGCACCCTGTCGCTAGGGTTCAGAAACTCGGACGAGACCATCAGGAACACGTCATTTCCCTTTGTGCGCGAGCGCGCGATTTCGACCAGGACCATCCCGGTCATCGTGATCGGCCTGATCTTGCGGGCGTAAATGACCGGCACGTCCAGCGCGTGCGCCGTCGCCAGTGCCGGGGCGATGCCCGATATCTCGGCTGTGAGGACCTTGGTCACGCCGGCATCGGCAAAGTGACGGGCCATCTCCCGTCCGATCTCGAACATCAGATGCGTATCAATCTGGTGGTTGATGAAACTATCCACCTTGAGAATGCCCCGGCCCAGGTTCTTGCCCTCGGCCAGGATACGGCGTTCAAGTTCTTTCATCATTACCTCCTCCTACAGATTTACATCACATTCTACACGATGTATCCGTGCCTGACAAGTCGCAGGTCATCGGGTTGACTTGTCTCTCATTCCAGGGTAAGATATACGCGGAGGAGAAACTCGTGGCACGCCGGAAGAGCAGTCACACATCAACCGTATACGAAGAGGACACTGGCGCTGCCCCCAAGGTCTCGCGCCTGGTCGTCATCGTCTCTTGCATAGCCGCCATCGGCGCGATGGCCCACGGGATGTGGGGGCTGGGGCTGCCGGCCGCGGTCGCGCCAGGGACCACCCCGCGCCCCGCTCCATCCGCGACATTATCCGCTGATCCACCGCTGTCCACCGCTCCCCCCGCTACCTCGCCCGCCAATCCGTCACCATCTCCTGCCCCATCCATTACCCCACGCGCTGACCCTTATGCTCCCGTCCCGCGCGTCGGCATCGTCGCCGGTCACTGGGGAAGCGATACAGGCGCCATGTGCCCCGACGGTCTAACCGAGGTCGAGATCAACCTCGACGTCGCCCGGCGGGTCGTTGACATCCTGCAAGCCCTGGGCTACCAGGCCGATCTGCTGGAAGAGTTCGACCCGCGCCTGGAAGGTTACCAGGCCGATGCGCTCGTCTCCATCCACGCCGATTCCTGCGCGGCCTACCCCAACGCCACCCCGCCGGCCAGCGGGTTCAAAGTCGCCAGCGTCGAGGACAGCCTGGTGCCGGAGGCGGAGGAGCATCTGGTCGCTTGCCTGGCGCAGTGTTACGCTGCTCGCACGGGGATGTACTTTCACGCCACCAGCATTACCTACGACATGATCTATTATCACACCTTTTACGAAATTGGCGACCAGACGCCGGGGGCCATCATCGAGACCGGCTTTATGCTGAACGATCGCCAACTGCTCACCCAACGGGCCGATCTGGTGGCTCAAGGCATCGTGGACGGCATTGTCTGCTTCATTGAAAGTGAACCCGCCCCGCCGTAAACAGGCGGGGCTGGAACATCCAGCACCGGCTCTTCAGGCCGGTGCGAGCCAGGAGGTGCAAAATGTCTTATGCCAAAGCCGGGCTATTGGTCGGGAGTGGCCCCGTCACCCCGGCCGACCTCGACGTCATCCGCCAGGCCAGATTGGAGGCGCTCAAACTGCGGGCCATCGTCAACCCGGCCTCTGACCTGTCCGCCTATCGGGATATTGGCGTCCATACTTTTCTGGTCCAACTCCTCAGCCCAGAGCCGGGTGAGCGGCCCATTTCTCCACAAGAGTTCGTGGACTATTTTGCCCCGGCGGTGGAATCATTCGTCCAGGCCGGCGTGTACGACTTTGAAGTGCAGGGCAATCCCAACCTACCTGGGCGCGGATACGGCGTCTCCTGGGACAGCGCCGCCGCGTTTGGCGACTGGTTCGTCGCCGTCGCGGAAATGCTCAAGACGACTTTTGGGCCACAGGTACGAGCGGGCTTCCCCGGCCTCTCGTCTTCCCTGCAGGGAGAGACTGCCTTCTTGACGGCCTGCGCCGACGCCGTGGAGAAAGCCGGCTTTGTCTGCTGCCACGTCTATTGGGACAGCGCCCAGGGATTGCGCGCTTTCGACGGCGGCATGCGCTTTATCCGCCAATACCTGGAGACCTTTCCAACCATCCCACTAGTCGTCTCCGAGTTCGCCAATGTCAACCCCAACACCAATAGTAGCGTCAAGGGCGACCAGTACGCCGAGTTTTACTTTACCTGCGCCCAGTACGACGAGTGTCGCTACGACTGGTCCTGGTACCAGGCGTACTGGCCGCGCATCCAGGCCGCCTACGCCTTTATCCTCCGCTCGCCCGATCCCGCTTATGCCTCGCAGGTCTGGATGGACGCCGACGGGCAGCCTCGACAGGTCGTCAACCGGGTCGCGGCGCGCGCGGCGATGCCTCCGCCCGCTGCGATGCGCTTTACCTGGCCCACCGAGTTCCGCCACTATACCCAGTTCTACGGCGAGAACCAGCAAAGTTATTACGACACCTCTTACGCCCACTCGCTGCACGGTGGTCACAACGGCGCAGACCTGCACGTCAAGTACGACGATCCGTCCAGTTCCCCCATCCGCTCCTGCCTGGACGGCGTCGTCACCCGCAAAAAGATGATCGAGACTGGCTACGGCCACCACCTCTACGTCCGCAGCCAGGTTGAGGGAGTGGGGCAGGTGACGCTGCTATACGCTCACCTGAGCCACGTGCCGGTGGAGGAGGGACAGACAGTACGTGCCGGGCAAGTGATCGCCGCTGCTGGTATGACAGGCGCGACCAGTGGTCCCCATCTGCACCTTTCGCTCAAGATCGAGGGGTTGAAACTGCCAGCCAACGCCGACTATCTCAACCCGCGTCCCTACCTCGACCCGCTGCCACGGGGACAACCCCGCGTGCCCTACGACCGCACCTACATACTCCTCCCGCCAGACGCCGGCGCGGCCTGGGCGCAGGCGGTGGTGGGCGCAACCTGGGATACGCACCGCTTCACCATCGGCGGCAGTGCCGACGACGCCGGCATTGGCGACCTGGACTTGCGCCGTGTCGTCGCCATCAACCCCGCGGCCTGGGGCGACGGCCTGCCCGCCTTCTTCGAGACCTACTATCCAGGTCTCATCTACGTGCCCGTGGAGGCAGAGAGCCCCAGCGCGCTGCGGGTCGCGCTGGAGGCCCTGCCGGAGATGCCAACCCAACCGCCTCCGCAGCCCCCATCGCCCCGGGGACAGCCCCGCGTGCCCTATGACCGCACTTACGTGCTGTTGCCACCGGGGGCCGGCGCCGCCTGGGCCAGCGCCGTCGTCGCGGGGGGCTGGGACAACCACCGCTTCACCATCGGCGGCAGCGCCGACGACGCCGGTATCGGCGATCTGGACTCCCGTCGCGTCGTCGCCATCAACCCCGCTGCATGGGGCGACGGCCTGCCCGCCTTCTTCGAGACCTATTACCCCGGCGTCATCTACGTCGCACTCGTGGCGGACACGCCGCAGGAACTGGCGGAGAAATTGGATGATTGGGTGACTGGGTGATTGGGTGACTGGGTGATTGGGTGAGAACTTGGCAAGATAACCTACCTGGGATATAATCAATCAATAAAGAGTCGCATTCCTCCCTGCTCCACGTCGCACACTCACCCTTACGGAGATGTCCATGTCAGAAGTGGGCAACAGCCCAACCAACCCAGAACTGGC
>CAYQTW010000373.1:0-3643 GCA_964420485.1 uncultured Anaerolineales bacterium | reverse complement strand
TCCGCTTTCTATCCGCTGCCTCAACCCCCGGTAAACAAATACATGGGAATATTGTAGCACTCTCAGCACAGCAGTGCAAACTCACTCATCCTGACTTGCACGCCCACCAGAACCTCGTATAATGACCCAAAATCCACAGCAGGAGGAAAACCAATGCCGTTCTTCACTATGAGTGAATTACCCGGGACAGAAATGCTGCCGGGCGTCGTGCGCCGGGCGGTCTACCTGGAGCACGCCATGATGACCTTTTTCAACTTTGCGCCGGGGAGCGTGGTTCCGGAGCACGACCACCCCCACGAGCAGATCGCCTACGTCGTACAGGGGGCGATGGAGTTCCACCTGGGGGACGAGACGCGGGTGCTGCGGGCCGGCGACGGGGCGTGCATCCCGCCAGGCGTGCCACATGGGGCCGTCATTCTGGACGAGCCTACAATCGCTCTCGACGCCTGGTACCCCGCGCGTGAGGATTACAAGTAGCCCCGTGCAAAAGCGCAACCGTGGGTGGTGTATCCTGCTCATCCTCGTAGCCCTCACCGGCCTGGGTTTGACCGGTGGGGCCTACTTGTGGGACCGGTATCGCTTCCTGCTCGCATCGCAGCCGTTGCCCCCATTCGCCACCGCGCCTCCTTACACCCCCTGGCCCACACCGCCCGTCGCCGAAACGTTTGGCTATCCCCTCCTACCCGCCGAGGCGTACGGTCCCTACATCCGGGGAGTCACCGGGCCGTTGGCGGTGGACACCCGCTACGGGGCACAAAACCCGGCGATGGGCAACAACTCGAACTGCTTTCGTGACGCTCGCGGTGGCAGCGTCCCCTTCAGCCAACTCTACCACGCCGGGGTGGACCTGTTCGCGCTGGACGACGCAGGGCGGATCGTCTGGAGGCAGGCCACGCACGCGCCAGTCCATGCCGTGGCCGACGGCGTGGTCATCTCGGCCCTGGACGCCGGCAACGACGGGCACATTGTCATCGTCGAGCATTTGTTGGTCGGCGGCAGCGCTGTCTACTCCATCTACTGGCACGTTGACCACGTGCAGGTGCGGGAGGGCCAGCCGGTGACACGCGGGCAGGTCATCGCCGTCGTCTACGACAAGGGGCTGAACAGCCACCTGCACTGGGAGATGCGCACTTTCCGCGACGGCTCGAACATGTTTCCGGCGGGGACGGCGGGGGCGCGGGGTACGTGCAACGGTCACACCGCGGGCGTGGGGTACACCTGGGACGACGACCCGGCCCGCGCTCACCCGGACTTTTACGGCTACCTGGATCCGCTCACGTTCGTGTCGGCGCACTGAGAACACGGATTGGCAGGATTGGCGGATCGGATCAGATAATCCCGCCCATCCGCGTTCTTGTGCGCCGCTCTGTCAGTCGCAGGCCTCGGCTACTGCCTCAATCTCGACCCGCCCTCCCAAAGGCAGCGCGGCCGCCTGCACCGCCGAACGGGCGGGAGGGCCTTTCGGGAAGAACTCGGCATAGACTGCGTTCATGCGACTGAATTCCCCCATATCGGCCAGAAAGACGGTGGTCTTGACGACGTGCTCCAGGCCAGAGCCGCCCGCTTCCAACACCGCCCTGAGGTTCTCCAACGCCTGGCGGGTCTGAGCCTCGATGTCCGGCCCGGCAAAATCCTTCGTGCCGGGGACCAGCCCCAACTGCCCGGCGGTAAAGATGAAATCACCCACCCGCACTCCCTGTGAGTAGGGGCCGACTGCCGCGGGGGCTTTGTCTGTGGCAATGATCTGTCTGTTCATTTGTGCCTCCTTAACTGGATGCTGGATGCTGGTTGATCGCCATTCGCTCACGGCTTTAGCACCAGCGTTCCCTCTGCATCTGCCTCCACGTCCGCCCGCTCCCACAGCATGGGGTGATATTCGATGTTGCGCCAGGGGTCAATCATATCATCATAGTGAAGGTGAAATGGGTGCCCCGATTGTCCCGTGGTGTGCATCGAGACCGAGCGGGACAGGTCGTCCAGGTCTACGATTTGGCGGTAGGAGGGGACGGTCTTTACAGTGTAGGGATTGTTCAAACTGTAGCCAGTGTTATTGATCGTGGCGATGGTGCCGTCCACCGGCACAGGCCCCCGGTTAAAGATCGCCTCGACGGGGGCGATGCCGGACTTGCCCAGGCTCTGGTTCTCGAAAGTGGCGGTGTGGAGGTCGCTCCAGTGCCAGCGGGTCACGTCCCATCCCAGCGTCTCGGTCAGTTCCTCCACCGCCTCGTCCAGCGCCCGCAGCAGGATCTCGTCCCGCGTCTCCACCTCTGGCGTGGTCACGTCGTCGAACCAGGGAGAAGACTCGTCGGCCAGGAGGTCTACCAGCGCCACCCCTGCGCTGCTCCGGGCCTTGTCCAGGAGTTGCTCTCCCAGTTCGTCGCCAAAGGTGAGGTCTATCAGGTGCAGGCGAAAGGCCTCAAAGAGAGCAGTCGCGGCGCTATCCCGCACTGCCCGCCTGTCCCACGCTCGCAGCAACTCTAGCGCCTCCGCCAGGCGGTCTGATCCTGTCGCAGGGAGCACCAGCAAGTAGGGCAGAACGTCCTCTGCCCAGACGGGGCTGACGTTCCCCTGCATAGTCTGTATGTCGGCCAACGAAATCGAGGCATCGGCCTCGAGCAACTCGACGATGCGCCGCGCCCGGTAGCCGGGAGCCCAGTCATGCGTGATAAAGTGGGGATAGTCCGGCCCCACGACGGCGTTGTTGGCGGTGGCGATGTATCCCTCCGGCGGGTTAAAAGCGCGGGGCAGTTCATCGAAGGGGATATAGTCCACCCACTCGTACTCGCCGGCCCATCCGGGCACGGGGCTAGAACCGTCGCCGGAGGCGCGGATGGGGATGCGCCCGGGAGACTGGTAGCCAATGTTCCCTTCCACGTCGGCGTAGACGAAATTTTGGCTGGGCACGTCCCAGTACGAAAGCGCCTCCCGGAACTCGGCCCAGTTGCTGGCCCGATCCAGGAGCACGATGCTGCGCATCATCGTTCCTGGTTGGAGCGCGGTCCAGGAGAGAGCCAGCGGTTCCCAGCCCAAGGCCCAGTCATCCTCCGTGCCGCCGGCCACGTCATTGATAATGGGACCGTGGCGGGTGATACGGGCGAACACCACCACCGGCTCTTCCTCCCCGGCGACGGTGATCTCCTCGCGGACAATCTCCATATCCAGCCACTCTCCCTTGAACTCGTACTGATTGGGGTTCTCCGGGTTGACCCGCTCAATGAACAAGTCCTGCACGTCCGGCCCCAGGTTGGTGACTCCCCAGGCGATGTGGTCGTTATGACCGATGACGACGCCGGGGGTACTGGCGAAGGAAGCGCCGGTGACGTTGTAGGGGCAGTCTGGTCCAACCGGCTCGCAGTGCAGGCCGATCTCGTACCAGATAGAGGGCATCTGGATACCCAGGTGGGGGTCGTTGGCCAGGAGAGGCATCCCCGTCTCGGTGCGCTCCCCGGCAATGACCCAGTTGTTGCTTCCGATGTCATCGCCGATCCCCAGGGCATTAAAGTCGAAGACAGCCTCGGGCATCGCCTTCAACGTCGCCTCCGTCAGCGGGTGCGGGACGATAATCGGGTAGTCGTCCGGGTAAGGCGACATCAGCACGCCGATGGCAGGGACGCCCAGCCGGGCGGCGATGTGAGCGCGTAAG
>CAYQTW010000372.1:0-3652 GCA_964420485.1 uncultured Anaerolineales bacterium | reverse complement strand
CTCGCCGACTCGCCGACTCGCTGACTCGCGATTCAAAGCCACTGAGCGCATACACGATTTGTCGTTGGCGTTCGTTGGTGTCCTGGAACTCGTCCACCAGCACGGCGCGGGTCTTGGCTTGCCAGGCGGCGCGGACGTGCGGCTCGCGTAGCAGCGCCAACGCCCCAGCCTCCAAATCGTCAAAGTCGAGCGCGTTCTCTGCCCGGCGCGCGCGGGCGTACAGTTCCAGGGTGCGCCGGTACGCGGCGTGGAGCGCCCAGATCAGCCCGGCGACTTGCTCATCCATCTCCCACGAGGCGGATTTTTTGGGGTTGGCCAGCGGGGCCAGTCGCTCGTCAAAGTAGGCCCGCAGGGTGCGCATAGCCTCTTTGGCCGCCGCCAACGTGTCGCCGGGCCAATTGCCCTTGCGCCCGCGCAGCGTCGTGGACGCGCGCAACGCCGCCAGTTCCGCCAATCCCGTGCTGACATCGCCCCGCCGACGCGCTGCGTTCGCTGCCTCGGCGTGGGCCAGCACGGCCTGGCGGGCGACCTCCATCTGGTCGGTGGGATCGTCGGCGCACAGGCCGGCCAGGTCATTCAGGATAGATGACCATTCTGTGCTGTCCAGATGCGTGTCGAGCCAGCCCAGCAGCGCGCCCGACCAACCTTGCAGCGGGTCAGCGGTCAGTCGTTCGAAAGCGACGTCGGCGTCGAGCCGTTTGTCCAGCAGGGTCGCGATCGCTGTCCGTAGATTGAACTCGCCGAATGCGCTGAACAGGTGCGAAGCAGAGTCGTCATTGGCGGCCCAGGCCAGCCCATCTTCGACGGCTCGTGCGCGCAGCACTGCCGCATGCCCCTCCTCCAGGACGCCAAAACCGGGCTTGATGCCCAGTCCCGCCGCTTCGACTGGGTGCTGGCGCAGGATTTGGGCGCACAGGCTGTGGATGGTGCCGATCCGCGCCGCGTCCAGATCGGCAAAGGCCGTGCGCCAGACCTCCGAGATCTCTGAGACCTCGGAGGTCTTTATAGCCTCGCGGATGCGGGTGCGCATTTCACGAGCGGCCTTTTCCGTAAAGGTGATGGCAATGATCCCGCGCAGCGGCACGCCGGTTTCCAGGAGCCACAGGTAGCGCCCGACTAGCGTGCGCGTCTTGCCCGATCCAGCCCCGGCGGTGACGACGACGTTGCCGGTCGCGGTGGCCGCTCGTGCTTGAGATGTGTTGAGTTGGAGTGAGTCGATGATAGTCATTTGAGTGTGGCTAAAATTGTACCTGCTCAATAAAGTGGGGCAATGTAGCCGAGGTTTCCATACCTCGCGGACATAACGCGCTATGGAAAGCGCGGCTACGTTAAAAGTGCCCCAGAATATTGAGATGATACCTAAAATTTGTGGTAGTGATGACTTTGGTCATTCCAAGTGACTAAAGTCACTACTACTTTCCATATTACCACGACCTGGATTTGAAGTGCTCGCAGAACGTCGCCGCCGGACAAAAGACCGGGCAGCCGCCGTGTGGCGGTGTGGGCGGGAATTTCCCGGCACGGACGGCGGCGACGATTTTCATAGCGTAAGCCACTGCTGTCTCAATGGCCCCGGCAACACCGCCTTTATATTTCTCCAGTTTGAGGCTGCTGGGTTTAGCCGAGCCAATGTGCCAGTAAAAGCCGCTGGTCACGTCCGCGCCGAGCGCTCGCTGGGCTGCCAGCGCGTAGAGAGGCAGTTGCAGCCGCCGGCCCTCGGTCAGGTCACGCGCCGAGATGGGGGTTGAACCGGCTTTGTAGTCAATGATGCGTATGCGCCCATCTGATGCCCGATCAACGCGGTCAATGTAGCCGCGCAGTTTCAGGGGGTGTTCGCCGCGCAGCACGAGCGGCGGCTGCTCCTGCAGACCAAAGGCCAACTCGGGCGCCGCAGGTTTATAGTCACCGGCGGCCTCGATCAGCGCGTCCAGTGTGCGACGCAGTACGCCGGTCAACTCCTCCTGTTGGCGCTCCCACAGCGGGGTGGGGCGGAAGCCATAGTCGTTGGGCGCGGCCTCGTAGACTTGGCGGGCGACAACGGGCAGCGCGGCGCGCAACCGGTCGGGGTCGCCATCCGGCACCTGGGTGTAGAGCCGTTCCAGCACCAGGTGGTAGATTGAGCCCAGGGTCAGCACGTCAAAACCGGCCTGGGGCACTGCGCGCGGCTCCAGTTCCATCACGTAGGTGGCCCAAAAGTAGAGCGGGCACTTGGCGTAGGTTTCCAGCCGGCTGCTCGACCAGGGCTGGTCGGGGCCAAAGCGCTCGGCTAACTGTACCGCCAGCGTCGAGAGATCACCGTGTAGAGTTTCGGGCTTTGCGCCGGCGAAGATGGCGTCTTCTTGCTCCGAGGCGGGGTTGGTCACGGGGTCGGTGGGGCGGACGTGACGCACGGACACGTCATCGAAGAGCGCCAACACTGCGGCCCAATAGGGCGAAGGTTCCCACGGCTGTCCGTCGTCGGCAAGGTATGGCCGGCAGAGGAGCAAGCGGCGGCGGGCGCGCGTGACGGCCTGGTAGAAAAACGTCGCTTCGTCGCCTTGCAGTCGCGGCTCGATGGCGAAGCCTTGCTCAGACAGCCAGGCGCGGTCGGCTTCGCGCAGCAGGACGTCCTCGCGTTCGGCGCGGGGAAAGTCCCCTTCTGCCAGCCCCAGCAGCGCGACGGAGTCAAAGGTGAGGCCGCGCACCCCCATAGCCGATACGATCAGGATGGCCGCGCCCTCGACCGGTGTTTTGTAGGTTGCCTCTTCGATGGCCTGGATCAGTTCGGCGACGAACGCTTCGGGGGACAAGATGTCATCTGGCCTTACTTTTTCGAGCACCAGGTCGGCCAGCACGAGGCCCCGCAGGATATCCTTAAAGACGAGCAGTGCGGCTATGTCTCGTTCAGTTATGGCGGGGTTATCGCGAGCGCGGGTGACGACGCGCAGGAATGTCCCAGCCCCTGGGGATGTCAAATCTGAGTATGCGCCGATGAGTTCCTCGACCCAGACTACCCGTTCGCGCAGCGTGGCCGCGGGGGGAGGCGTGATCCGCGCCACGACTGCCTCAAAGTCAGATGCCAGCCGGTGCGCCTCGGCGCCGGTGGGGAGGCGGCGCTGGGTTGGGCCTTCTTCGTCGAGGGTTTCTGGCGTTGCCTCAGCGCGTCTGGCAGGCGGGCGGGCCGCTAATCGTTGCAGCGCCTCGCGCCATTGGTCGAGCCCGGCCACGACTTGGTCTTCCCGCGCCACGTCGCCCAGGCGGTCGGCGCTGTCTGGGAGAAGGCCGCAGGTGGCCCAGTCAAAGTAGGGGCTGGTCAGCGCGTCGAGCAGCGCGCGGGGCGACCAGTTCACTGACGCGAGCGGCAATGTTAGCAGGTTTAACAGTGCAGCAATCGCCGGGTTGCTCCTCAGGGGAGTGCCGGAGGCGAAACGGAGCGGCATCCCGAACTCGGACCTCTTGCAGGAATGGCCGGTACGGGGTCACGTCCCGCGCGACGATGGCTACCTCCTGGAGCGGCACGTTGTCGCGGACGATGCGCGCCTTGAGCCAGCGCAGCGCTTCACGGGCTTCCGCGGCGCGGTTTTGGGCCTCGAGGAATGTTACCGCGTCACCGGCGGGGAGAGGGACGGGATTGGGTTCAAAGAGACTGCGCTCAAGGTGGACGAGGGGAGGG
>CAYQTW010000371.1:0-3684 GCA_964420485.1 uncultured Anaerolineales bacterium | reverse complement strand
GTTCCTCACCGAGGCCGAGCCGGGCACGTGGCGGGAGGTCCTTTCGCGGGTACTGGCGGACGACTGCTGGCTTGAAGAGCGAATGATGCTGCGGGCGGTGGGTCACCGGAACGGCGAATTGCTGGAGCCGGCCGAGGCGCTGAACGACGTGGTGGTGGGACGAGGTGAGCGGGCCCGCGTGGTACACCTGCGCACCGAGGTTGACGGGGGCCGCTTGGCTACCTACATCGCCGACGGCCTCATCGTCGCCACGCCGACGGGCAGCACCGCCTACGCACTGGCGGCCGGTGGGCCGGTACTACCGCCGCAGTTGCGCAACATCTTGCTCGTCCCCCTCGCGCCGCACCTGAGCATGGAGCGCCCCGTCGTCCTGGCCGAGGGAGTCATGGTGCGCATCGTCGTCGCCGGCGGCCGGCCGGCCGTGCTGACGGTGGACGGGGAGGTGCGGGCGGAACTGGAGAGTGGGGACGATGTGCTGGTGGAGGCCAGCCCGCACGTGGCCCGTTTCGCGCGTGTGCGCGAGCGGACGTATTTCTACAAGACACTGGTGGCGCGCCTGTCGCCGCGGAGTGCTGGTGAACTGGAGTTAAAAATATGACCGAACCATTACACTGTGTAAACCACCCTGACGTCGAGACCTACCTGCGCTGCAACAAGTGTGGGCGGCCCATCTGCACCAAGTGTGCGGTGCTGACGCCGGTCGGCTACCGCTGCCAGGACTGCGTCAATGCCCAGCAAAAGGTCTTTTACGCCGACTTTCGCCCCGTCCATTATCTGATTGCTGCCGTGGTTGCGCTGCCCCTTGCGCTGATCGCGGGCTGGCTCGTGCCCAGCCTGGGCTGGTTCGCCATCATCCTGGGGCCGCTGGCCGGCGCGGGCATCGCCGAGGCCGCGCGCTGGGCCATCCGTCAGCGGCGCGGGCAGTATACCTGGCTAGTCGTGTGTGGCTGCATCGTTGTCGGCGCGTTGCCCCAATTGCTGTTCATCCTGTTCACCTTTGTCGGGCCGGTGCTTGACTCCACAGCGGCAGGGTACTATATTACCTCTGGGCTGATGCGATTGCTGTGGTGCGTCGTCTACCTAGTGGCGGCAGTCGGCGTGGCTTATGCCCGCTTGCGCCCTGGTCGGCGCGTGTAGTTGGGTTCGTAGTAGCGACTTTAATCGCTCCCGTGTCAGAACGAAAGTCGTCACTACAAACGCTCAGGAGGTAGGACGTGCTGGCTGAACTCCACATCCGAGATTTTGCCATCATTGACGAATTGTTATTGACCTTTGCGCCCGGCTTTACGGTCCTCACCGGCGAGACCGGCGCGGGCAAATCCATCATCATTGACGTGGTGGACCTGGCGCTGGGCGGACGGGCCGACGCCACCTGCGTGCGTGCCGGAGCCGATCGCGCCGTCGTCGAGGCCACCTTCCGGCTGGAGCCTAAGCAGCGGGCCGCAATTGACCCCCTGCTGGAGCGGGAAGGGCTGGAGGAGGACAACCCCGACCTGCTGTTCCTGGGGCGCGAGGTGCGGTTGAGCGGGCGCAACGTCTGCCGCGTCAACGGGCGGGCCGTCACGCTGACACTCCTGCGCCAGGTGGCCCAGGGTCTGGTGGACATCCATGGCCAGAGCGAGCACCTCTCACTCCTGCGGGTGCGCGAGCACGTCAACCTGCTGGATCGGTACGCGGAACTGTGGCCCCTGCGGGCGCAGGTCGCGGACGTGGTGGGCCGCGTGCGGGCGGTGCGGCGGGAACTGGCAGACTTGCGGCGTAGTGAGCGAGAATTGGCGCACCGGACCGACCTGCTGCAATTCCAAATCAGCGAGATAAGCGCGGCCGCCATCCAGGTGGGCGAGGAAGAAAAGTTGATCGAGGAGCGGCTGCGGCTGACCCACGCTGAGCAACTGGTCGCGCTGGCCAGTGAGGCGCTGCGTGTACTCGAGGAGGGCCAGGGCGAGGGCGAGGCCCCGGCAGCGCTTGACTTGCTGGGTGCGGCGCAACGCACACTGGAGGGATTGACCCGCGTTGACCCAGGCCTGGAGTCCCGGCTGCGCGCCGCCGAGAGCATTAACTATCAGATAGAGGAACTGGTCGCAGGTTTGCGCGACTACCGGGAGCAGGTCGAGCACGACCCGCAGCGGCTGCAAGAGGTGGAGGAGCGGCTGGCGCTGCTACGCCGGTTGGAGCGCAAATACGGCCCGACCATCCCCGACGTGCTGGCTTATGCCGAGAAGGCGGCGCGGGAACTGGACGCCATCACCCACAGCGAGGAGCGCGTCGCCGAATTGCAGGCGCAGGAGGAGCGTCTGCTGGCGGAATTGGGCGAGTTGGCGGTGGAACTTTCGCTGCGGCGGCGCGAGGCGACGGGGCGACTGGCGGCGGGGATCGAGGAAGAATTAAAAGACCTGCGGATGGAGGGGGCGCGGTTCGGGATTGATTTCCAGTGGCGGGACGATCCCAAAGGTGTACCAATCTCACAATCTCAAATCAGCGAGTCGGCGAGTCAGCGAGTCAGCGAGTCGGCGGATCGGCGGATCGGCGATTTGGCGGAGGGTATCTTTGCTTTCGATTCCTCTGGCATTGACCGCGTCGAGTTCCTCGTCTCCCCCAACCCCGGCGAACCGCTGAAACCGCTGGCAAAGATCGCCTCCGGCGGCGAGACCTCGCGGCTGATGTTGGCGCTCAAGACGGTGCTGTCCCGCGCCGACGAGACGCCGACGCTGATTTTCGACGAGATTGACCAGGGCATCGGCGGGCGCGTGGGCGCGACGGTGGGCGAGAAACTGTGGGGGTTGGCGGCAGGGACGGGGCCGAGCGACCTGCGCCACCAGGTTTTATGCGTGACTCACCTGCCGCAGTTGGCCGGTTTCGGCGACGTGCATTTCCACGTGGCAAAGAGCGTGACGGGCGAGCGCACAGTGACGCAGGTCAGGCCGTTGCAGGGCCGGGCGCGGGTGGAGGAACTGGCGCAGATGTTGGGCGCCAGCGGCGAGGGGGCCTACCGGAGCGCGGAAGAGATTTTGGAGCAGGTGGCGAGGTGCAAGAGGCAGGAGGCGGGGTGAACTTGAGCCGCGTGCGTGAGGGTTGGGACGAGGTGGAGGCGGAGGAGACCCGCTTGCTGCGTCAGATGACGGTGCAGGAGAGCCTGCGCCACTATCTGGCGCTCCAGCGAGCCTTTGAGCCCCAGTTGCAGCAGACCGAAGAACTCTTCCGCGCCGAGCGTCTGGCCTACCTGGAAGAATTGCAGCGCCGGCTGGCCGCGTTGGACGGACGGACGGAGGAACGGCGTGGAAAACCTGTTTGAGTCCCTGGTAGCCTTGCAAGGCCGTCTGTGTCAGGCGGGCATATCTTCGGCCGTCATTGGTGGGATGGCAGTGGGCGTGTGGGGCGAGCCGCGTGTGACGCGCGACGTGGACGTAAAGGTACTCCTGGGGCGCGATGAGGCACCGCGTCTGCTGAAAGTCATCGCGCCCGATTACGTCTCCTTGCAGGCCGATCCGCTGCGAGCCCTGACCCACACCGGTATTCTGTTTGTGCAGGACAGGCTGGGCACGCGCCTGGACCTTTTGCTGGCCGACACGGGCTTTGACGCGGCTGCCATTCGACGGGCGTTGCCCGTGGAGGTGCAGCCTGGATTGATCGCTCACGTTTGCAGCGCCGAGGATTTGATTATCTACAAACTGATTTCCACCCGAC
>CAYQTW010000370.1:0-3705 GCA_964420485.1 uncultured Anaerolineales bacterium | reverse complement strand
GGATGCGGCCGTGCCCCAGTAGATCGGGCAGGCGTAATTCCCCAGACACTGGTTTAGCGTGCGGGGGCTGGTTTCCACCGCATAGTACCGGAATGTCATCGCTACTGAGGTGAGAGCACATCCAGCGGCGCCAATCGTATAGCCGCACGTTTGCATCACGTCATCTCGCCACTCTGGGTCGTTCTGGCTGAACTGAGTCACTCCACAGGGGAGCGTGGCCAGAATCGAGACCGGAGACCGCTCCGCTGCGTCCAGCGGGTAATGTGATGAGCGAATCACCCCAGAGGCCAGGTCAACCTCGTACCCCGTCTTGAAGTCATCCCCGGCGGTGTAGTCGGTGTACGTGATGCTGTCTCTATCCGCTGACCAGCGCACTACTGGGAAGGGCACAACGCGGAACAGTTCCGGGCGGAACGAGGGGTCCGAAACGACCAGAGTTTCCTCCCCGGACTCCACGTTGATCGTCCACAGCTCGATGCCACTGCTGGTCAGAGAAGGCGTCGTCACTTTTGTAAAAGCGATGCGGGTCCCGTCGGGCGACCAGGTGAGCGGCGCGATCCAGAACTCTCTGGGAAAGGTTGCCAGCAGGCGTTGGCTTCTGCTGTCCAGATCAACGAGCCACAGCCGAGCGTTGCGCATTCCCAGATCGTCTGCGGTGATGTAGGTGATATACTGTCCGTTCGGTGAGAGGGTGACAAAGATGCCAAACTGTGGTAACAACATTTCGTCAAACGGCACATCAGCGACCTTTGTCCGTGTGCCCCCACTGGTGATGGCATAGATCACCGAACGATCACTTTCAACTGCCCAGGTCACACTCGAGGCAGTTTCAAGATGCAAGGGTATGAGAGTAGGTTCAGCAGGTGGTCTGCCCGGCCCTGCCTTGCCCGATGGCATCGCAGTCGCGGCCGGTGGAATCGCTGGCGTGGCCTGGGGCCTCCGCAAAGCATCGGCTTCAGCAGCCTGCGTGCGCAGTTCGTTCTTCTCGCCAGCCGGCACCAGGCTCTCCGGCGCGGCGTCCACCCACTGGAGATACAGTCCATCACTGTTGGGCATCAGCGCCTGCCAAGTCCCATCTTGCAGGCGCTGGGCCAGGATGTGGATCGGCCCCTTCAGCGTTCTGGCCTGGCTGCGCCATTGGGCAACACCATAGGCCCATTCGTCTTCCACCGTCACCTCGACCGGAGACACCTGGTAGCGCGGACCCCAGTAGCGCAGGTGTTTCTCCAGCACGGCCTCGATGGCCTGGCGGGCGCGGGCCTCCTCCACTTTGGGAGGCAGGTCGCCGGGAGAAGGCGGGATGAGCGCAGACTGACCTGCTACGCCTGGCTCCGCAGGTGGTGAGGTCGGCGCAGGCAGGGTTGGAGGTGGGGGCGCGTAGGCGAATGTAGTTTCGGGGGATGTTGAGCGGACGCCAGGCAGGATGCCACTCAGTATCAGTGCCAACACCATCGTTGCGGCAAACGGTTTTCTCATCCTCATCGCATACCTCCATCAACAGCGCAATTGCGAACCCACCTCACTTGTATTGCAGTTTGAATCACACACCTTGTCCATGGTGTGCGCATCGGCTTAGAGTTGGCGTCGGTAACGTCGTTTCTTGGTCCGTCGCCATAAGGTGACGCCTATCAC
The DNA here is from genome assembly GCA_964420485.1 of uncultured Anaerolineales bacterium. Classification (GTDB taxonomy): domain Bacteria; phylum Chloroflexota; class Anaerolineae; order B4-G1; family B4-G1; genus CAYQTW01. The sequence continues at coordinate 2,073 of CAYQTW010000370.1, read as the reverse complement.
CAATCCAACAAGCATCGCGTTTGGGCCTAAACATTGCTCCGTCTGGCGCTCAATTTCGCGTGTAGCCCACTCAATCGCCTTCTTTTCCAACTCGTCAATCCGCTTTTCGAGTTCCTCTTCGCCACGCTCTCTCCATTCCTCAATCTGGCGGTCTATGTCTTCTTTCAGTTCACGCGCTTTCTCGGGTACGACAATCAAAACCACAGCCATCTCGGGATCAATTGCATCGTCGCCACGATGTAACTGCCACACTTGCCGGTATACGCCCGGTCTGGATGGCGCGGTCGCAGGTATTGCCCACGACGCAATTTCGCCCACCGCTGTTGCGGTGGGCAAGGGGTAATCGGTTTCAGCCCCGTACTGGTTGCGCACGTTTTTGAGCGTGTAATCACCCACTTGCCACGTGCCCAGACCGTCGTTCAACAGGTTGACCTGATTGACTTTTGTGTCGCCTGGGAAGTAGGTGGCAACGGCCAGGCCACTCGATGCGGCTGCGTCAGCACACGTGACAGGCAGGCCCAGATGTACGAGCGTAGCCTGGGCTATGGCACGCCCAAAATCAGGCCGGCGTTCACGCAGCAACGCGGCGTCACCTTGTAAAAAGCCAATCTCTACCAGGGCTGACGGGGTTTGCCAGTGGTGGATGTAAAGACTGCCGTGCCGGTTGTCCGTTTCCGGCTTGGCGCCCCGGTCGGGTATTGAAAGGTGCGTAGCAATACTGGCCGACAACGAGGCGGCTAATCGTTGGCTACTTGTGTCATCATACCCTCCCACAGTGTACCAACCCTCTGCACCTGTCGGGTTGCCTTCTGCCGAGTTGACGTGGATGGATACGCCCACAGTTGGTTGATGGTCATTGATTATCTCGTCCACGTCAAACAGCGTATGCTCAGGATCATCGCCCTCTCGGGTAAGAAAGACATCCACTGGACAACGATTCAGGAAGGTGCGTGTATGACGGGCTACGTCGAGCGCGATATCCTTTTCTACCAGGTCGCCGCTGCTTGCCCCAGGGTCAATCTTACCTGCATCATTGCTCCAGCCATGACCGGGATCGAGCACCACCACTGGCCGATTCGCCTGTGCTACAGACATCTCCGGCAAGCCGTGCTGTAGAACAAGGAAAAGAAGCACAACGAACCCAAGAGAACACTTGACGAATTTCATTTTTCCCTCCCATATCTCCTCCAACTACACAGCAGCGCCACCCACCGTCCCCCCGCCTGGGCCGCCCGGCCCTCTCAATCCATCTCCTCGTACCGGATCATCCCGGCCTCCCCCTCCAGTTTCACCCGGGGCGGGGGTGTGCCACGCTTGTAGCGCACGACCAGCGCTCCCACGTCCCCCTTTGCCACGATAGGCCGGTCGGACGGGGTGACGTGGAGCGGCAGCGCCAGGGGCGGGGCATAGCCCGCACGCCCGCGCTCGTCCTGGTATCTCACCTCAACCTGCAAGTCGCCCGGCCCGGTGGGAGTGACCCGCGCCCGCAGTTCCACCTCCTGGCGCGGTTCCAGCCGCTCAAAGACAAAGGCCAGGCTATCGGCCAGGACGCCGCCGAGCCGCACCCGCGCCCCTTGCGCTGCGCCGTGGCCCCGGTTGCGTACCACCAACACCACCATCCCCGGCTCTCCCGCCTCAAAGTGGGGCAGACTGAGGGGGCGCACGACGACGTAGGGCACTGGCTCCAGCCGCGCCGCCGCGTCGTTGCAGCGGGTCACCTCCGGCGTACGCCCGGTATCGGCGTACAGGTCGGCGGCACGGAGGAGCAGCCCGGCTGCCTGCCACGGCTCGCGGGGGGCCAGCCGGTGCGCCGCCTGCTCCAACTCCTCGGCCACCCGCTCCGGCGGCCGGCCCACCAGCCCCTCGCAGAAGCGGGCCGCACGCAGCGGGTCGTGCTCTCGCCACAGACGCAATGCCTCCTCGTGATGCCGCCGCCGCTCGTCCAGGTCGTTGGTGCCGTCGCCAGCCAGGGCACAGCAAGTGGCCGCGTCGGCCTCTCGCCCCTGCCGCTTGCACCATTCGGCGGCCCAGGCCCACCGCCCCAGGTGCCAGGGGAAGGCCCGCACCTTTCCC
>CAYQTW010000369.1:0-3710 GCA_964420485.1 uncultured Anaerolineales bacterium | reverse complement strand
GCCTCATAAAACCTGGCAGGTCTGGTTCTCATCTCTTAACTTGATGACATTGGGGGGCCAGCAAAGGAGTGAGACCCTGTGATGGCATCACGTTGCGGCTCCCTTGAGCAGGGCCCAGCGGTAGCACACGGCCTCGACCTCCGCACTATCCTCTTCTGCCAGGGGCAATCCCAGGCCCATTGCCAGCCGGAGTATGGCGTTCATTTGCTGCCAGCGCAGGCCAATGAGGGTTGCCCTTTGCTCCTCGGCTTTGATGGCTGCAACTGCCTGCCAACGTTCCCGAAATTCCCTGGCCTGTTGACTGTTCATACACTTTCACCTCTCGTCGTCAAACATCGCAATCGGCCCCCAACGAGCCGTGCACAGTGCCGTCAGGCTGGCCTCCAGGCGGTGCAGCATCTCGATCTTGCGCGGCCAGACTTCCCGGTTGTCCAGGTGCAGGATGTCCAACAGGTCCCGGTCAAAGTGCTCCGGTTTGGCCGACAGGTCACGTAGTAATTGGCTGATGCGAGAGGAATAACGATTGTAGTTGGGCTGATCATTCAACACCATCATCACGTCCACAATCAGGTTCTTGATGGCAGAAAGGTCCAGGCCAACCCACTCCCCGCGCCGACAGTACTTTTCGTAGCGGTAGATGCGGGCGTGCAGCAGGCGCAGGTCAGCCCTAGCGCGGGCCTTGAGTTCGGCGTCGCTGTATACCTGGTCGGGACTGCGCAGGAGTGGCGTCAGGTTGTCTTTGTCCACCAGCGTCGCGTGATCGAAGGAGAACTGGAGTTGGTGGGGCAGATGGTAACTGACGTCGAACCAGGTGTCGCGGAAGATGAACTTGTCAATGACCTGCGATTGCACCGGCAGCGCGGGATTGTCCACACCGGCGATGGACAGCATAATGTTCCGGCAGCCAATGGCACGCAGATGCTGCAATCGTTCGTCGTCAGGGATGAGCGCGTTGACGACGATCATCACGTCTATGTCAGAATAGATATCCTCCTTTCCGCTGGCGCTGGAACCGATGAGGAAGACAGCTCGCACTCGCTCGTCATCCGCGTATCCCGATGCCCGCACAAAGGTATCAGCCACCTGGCGGTGTGTCTCTGTTCCCACAGTTTTCATGATTCTCCCTCACACGTTTCGCAATCGGCGTAAGAGTCCCTCCAGCCGCACCAGGTCACCGGATAGCAGCCGCGCCAATTCGCGGCCGGCCTCGACCAGGAATGTCTCTCGCTCATCCTCCGGCCGGGCAGCGGCAGCGGTCCGCAGACTGGCCGCCAGCAGTTCGTCGGCCGGCGCCTCGCGCGCTTCCAGCACCAGGCGAAAATAGTCCAGGCGGGTGGTAAAGGCCCGCACCTCGTCGCCGGTGCACTGGTAAAGCCAGTCAAGCGTCACCGGCGGCTGCGCGGGCAGGCGTTGGCGGACGGCGTGTGCATCTTGGCCATCGTTGCAGCCCACCGCCAAAACGCTGACCTCGATGGGGATCTGGCGGTTCTCACGCTGGTCACGCACGACTTCTTCGGGTGGATTGGCGCTGATGAACTGGCGCACAAAGGGATCGTCCTCCACGCTGACGTCGTAGATCAAGCCATAGATGGCGCTCCCCGGCGTCAGTCCTTCCGCCCACACGAACGAGCCAAAGGCCGGGATGTCGGGTTGCATCACCGCACAGCCAATGGTAAAGCCGCGTGTGCCGGCCCGCAACACCCGCCCGACCTGTAGGTTTTTGTCACTCATCTCCCGTACTTTCTCCTGCCCTGGCGGGTCAGGGTCTTGTAATATGCTTTTGGTGACAGTGTCGTCCTGACGCCAGCGCGGAGCAGCGCCGTTGCGACCATCTCTTCAAAAGCATCCCGCTCCGGCCCACCGATAAAGGCCAGTTCGTCGGCGCGGGCCAGCGCGTAGGGATAATCGCCGGTGATACGCGCCTGGGCGACGATGGCGCCGTGGACGAGCGCCAATCGCTCAGGGGTCCCGGCTACCCAGACCGGCGTCTCTATCCGCGCGATGACCGGGTCGCGTCCCTCCTCGGACAGGTTGAGATAGAAAAAGTGGACAGCGTGACCGGCGGGGTGATAATAGTCATAGTTGATGGACGAGGGGCTGACGAAAAGGGCCGAACGCGCACCCGGAGGCAGATCCCTAAAGACAGCGCGGTCGGGCAGGCGCTCCAAGGGATTGGGCTCCTGCCTGGCCCTGTCCGCGTCTCCTTCCAGGCTGGCCAGGTATAGCAACCGTGTCACCTCGGCGCGGCGCGGGCGGCTGACGAAAGCGGCCACGACTGCGCCGGCCTGGCGGATGCGGGTCAATTGATCCATATAGTCCGTCACCTTGTCGCGGCGCCATTCTTCAGAAGACCGCTCTTCCAGCACCCACAGGACGAGGGTGCCGTCCACCAATGCCACTGTAGGCCCAGGCGGCTCGACAGCGCACAGGTCGGCCAGACAGGTGATCTCGGCCAGGTCACGCCGCACGTCGAGCAGGTTCCCGCTCACGAGGCGCCCGTTTTCGTACATGTCGGCCTCGGCGTAGCCCAGGGAAGGTTCGCTGTGGGGCGCGGGCGCCTTGCTGCTGCCGTGCCGGTAGACCAGGCTGCCGACGTTGATCAGGTGGTAGAGCGCCGCGCCGTGTGGATTGGGCTGGATTTGCGAACCGTCGGCGGCGATGACAGTGAACCGCTCTGGGGTGGCAGGCAGGGGATGGACAGCGTCAAGGGACTCGTTGGTTGGGATGGCAGCGCGGATGGCGCGGGCGGGATGGCGCAACCGCGCACCCTGGTCGGCGTAGCGGGCCAGCCAGCGCCTCGCCAGTACCACCAGGTCGTCGAACTGTCGCTCGCGGGCAGCCAATTCATCGCCCATCGCCCGCATCTGTCCGGTCAATCTGCTCAATTCGAGTGTCACCCTCTCCTCCTCGCACCCCCATTATACTTGAGAGAGCAATCGCTGACAAGTGGGGGATTTGCGTCCTTGGCACCGGCAGGGTATAATAGTGTTGATGACCACGCTCAAGAAATTAAACGTCTCTCAAGTCGCCGCACAACTGGCCCAGCCCTTCTTGATGGTGAACGTCGCCCGCGTGGGCGATATTGTCGTCAGCGTCTACATCTGCCAGGGAATGTTGGAACGGCATCAACACATAGACAACGACGAGTTGTTCTGGGTCTACGAGGGGACCATCTTGCTGGAGAGCGAATGGGGAGAGGTGCGACTGCGGCCGGGCGAGTTGGCCGTCGTGCCCAAGGGGGTCGAACACCGATCCGGTTCAAGACTGCGTGCCAGCGTGCTGCTCTTGCGTTGTGGCTTTGTCCCCGAACGGAAGAACGGTCGTCGTCGTCTCTATGCTCTCGCCGGCGAGGCCAGGCTAAAGCGCGTCAGCCTCCACGGGGTGGTGCGAGCACTCACCCTGCCATTCCAGTTCCAGACCGTCGCGCGGATCGAGGATACCATCGTGCAGGCGGCGCGGGGGGAGGGAATCTGGCAGGTCGAGATGCCGGCGCCTCACGACGTGCTGATCTTTGTGTTGGAAGGTACCGCGACCGTGCGCACGTCACAGAGTATGCTGCACCTGCACCCCGGCGATTTTACCGTCGTGCCGCAGGGAACGGTCTACCAACTCAGCACCACCAGGGGCACAGCGTTGGTGCGGGTGACACGCGAATAGATGCGTTTCACTGCGGTTGGACGTCCGCTTTTTCCCCAACTCACGCTCTCTTC
>CAYQTW010000368.1:0-3715 GCA_964420485.1 uncultured Anaerolineales bacterium | reverse complement strand
GTCTCGTCGAGGTGGGGCCGGGCGAGGAGCAGGCGGCCCGCGCCCAGGGCCAGCATCAACACGCACAGCGCGCCCAGCCGGACGCGGGTATCATCCCGCCATCAACAGGCCGAGGAGCGCCGCCAGCCCCAGCACGGGCAGTGCCTGCCAGGGCAGGCTGGCCACCTGCGCGAGCGCGATGCCGGCATGCCGCCAGGCTACAGCGAGGTAAACGATAATCATGAGGTTATCCTACGAACGAGACGTTTCTGTTTTTCTGACACGGCCCAGTATAGTGCAACTTGTCACGGAGGTCAATCCGCGTTTGAGGGAAATTCAAATGTATGCTAAAATACTGATGACCTTCCAAACCGACAAGATCAAGGAGGTAAAAAAATGGCGGACAAAGAACAAAGCCTTCAAGAGTGGTTGGCGGAGGAGCAAGCACGGCTAGATAAGGGGTTTACTTTCGAACCCCAACCCAGTTCCACAGCAAGCAAACCCAGCGCGGCCGGAGGAATCCTGGCCGGACTGGGTCTCGGCGCTGGTGTGGTCGCCGGGACAGTCGCCCCCCATCCCGATTCGGTGACTTTTGAAGGGGTCAAAGCGGCAGTCATCGCTAAGGCATTGCGGTCAGAAATCCCGGACGACGATACTCGCGTTCAGGTTGACGAGAGTGGCGATGCGGTTGTGGTCACTATCTTGCACAGTCAGGAAAGCCGCCCGCGCCAGTTCTCTCCGGCACTGAGCGCGACCCTGATCGAAACAGCAGACAAGTTGACGGTGACAGTCAGTGACCTCAGCCAGGGGGCCGTGAGAGGGGCGCTAGGTTCCGTGGGAGGTACCGTCCTGGATCAGGGAAAGGGGTTGATCTTTAGAAGACGTGGCATTGGGGGTCTGCTCGACACTGCCGGTAACATAATGGAGGGCGTCCAAGACCTGGTCGAGGACATTCAAGACCTGGGGCTGCCCAAACGGGTATGGCAAGTGATTGACCGAGTGGGTAAGGCGGCTGAAGAGGCGTATCTCGACGAAAAGCGCCAAGAGCAAGAGCGGCAACAGGAGCGAGAGGCGGCCGAGCGGATGTGGACGCACTGCGAATCGTGTGGGCGGGCGTACAGGAAAGACGAAGACGACAGGATGGATTGCCCCTCGTGTGGCGCGGCGCGCGGCTCCAAGCCGGCCTGGCTAAAGTAGCACATAGCAATTCGCAATTCGCAATTTGCTTGACATCCCGAACCTTTGTTCTATAATAGCATTGGAGGTTCCCCATGGACGCAATGGCGAAAAATGTTGTACAATGACCACGGATTAGGGACACCTCCCTCTTCATGGTCAGGCTGCCAAATCTCGGGACACGACGGGAGGTGCCGTCCTTTCTGGTCGAGATGTATGCTTCCAGCAAACAGCGTGCCATTATCCCCGTTTCTGTTTATCCCGTCAATCTCAGTTGTGGTTATGACTCCCTGCCATCTCTTTTCTGCCGCTCATCCAATATGACCGCTCACTCTGGATTGATGATTGACTCTGGAGACCTAACTATTCAATTTGGCCGAGATTGGCCCTATTTTGATCAAACAATGTGGCCTATAACACTTGAGAACAACGGGTAAAAAGATTCCGTATGGCAAAGGCTCCATCCACGAGCCGGGCGGCGCCAGCAGAGCGTAGGTGCCCAGAGTCGTCACCGAGGCCACTATCGCCTTTTGCTCCTCGTCCAGGTCGCCCGACACCGCCTGCCACGTCTCGCCGGTGGGGTCCCAGCGGTAGATGCCCAACCCTGGCGGTGCCGACGACGAGTTGACCAATGCCCCATCGTAGTGGAGTTTCAAGATGGCCGGTTTCTCCAACTCCACCAGCGCCCCCGAAGCCGTCACGTCGTAGGGATCGCCGAGCAGCACCAGGCCGGCGGGCAATGGGCCCGGCGCCGCTCCCGGCGGCATGACCACCAGGTAGGCCTCGTTCCCCGGCAGACTGCCCGCATCCAGGTGCAGACTCAAATTGCCGTCGTTGGAGTAGACGTCGTGGCTCTGCTCGTTGGTGACTCGTTGCAGGCGATAAGTGGACTGCAAGCGCACCAGTCCCCCTCCTACCTCCCCCACAGCCCGGACACGTCCCATCCCGCGCTCTGTGGCGCTAAAGTTGATCTCGCCTTCGTAAACACCGGTACCTGAACTATAGCTCAGGGTGGGAACATAGCCCGCCTCGCTGCCCGGTGCGGTGACGATCACGCTGGGGTCGGCGCCGGGATTAAAGTTGTGGAGAAAGACCAACAGGTCAATCTGGCTCGGGTCCTGGCCCGGCTCGGCGACCACGCGCACGTAGGGTATCCCCCCCGCTGCCCGCGCCGCCAGTCCCCCCACCGGCTCCAACGTCAATGTGAGTGTCATCCCTGTGCTCACCACAACGCTCCCGGACAGTCCCCCATCGAACGAGGCCGCCCGCAGTGTGTCCCACTCGGCAGCCCCGTAGACGTCCAGTTGCCCGTTGCTGTCGCTAAAGCCCTGGCCGATGACCCGTCCATCCTGCTTGTAGAGCGCCACGATGGCTCCCCAGTGAGGCCCCTGGGGACCGTAGACGGTCATGAGCCGGGGCGGAGCCGATGGCCCTTCCTGGTGGATTTCGACCTGCGACCAGTCCGGCCGGGCGGACGGCAACCCCTCTGGCCCGGCCATCACCGCCCCCCGGCCGGCGGGGGTGGTGAATTGCCAACGCGGAGGAGTGACCGTGTCGGTGTACATCCGGGTGAGGGTCTCCCAGCAAGACTCACTGTTGAGTTGCCACTGGGCGGTGGCCTCACACAGGTCAGACCAGAGGCCGGGAACGCCATAAGCGCTCAACTCGCTGCTGGTGTACTGGTAGTCCATCACACTGGCATTGGTAGCGTAGGTGGCCGGGTTGCGGTTCTCGGAGCCGGTGCAGTAGGCGGGCGACTCGCCTGTTAGGTTGCCATCTTGGTCAAAAGTGTAAGCAAAGTACTCGTCGTAGAGGTAGAGGGCATAGTGGCCGAACTCGTGGGCCAGGGTGCGGTAGCCGTCCGGCTCGTCCCACGGCCCCTGGTCGCCGCTACTCCCGTCCCAGGCCCGGCCGATGCGGATGACGTGGGATGTGTCGTCGCTGGTGATGCCGCCCACGTAGGCGTGGGGGCGGACGATGTTCTTGGCAGAGATCTGGACGTCGGCGTCGGCCCAGTACCCGCCGCCGTCGTAGATGGACACCTGGCCCAAGGCCATCTGTCCGTCAGTGAGGTCGTAGAGGTAATCTGAAGCCAGTTCAAAAGCGCGGGATATTTGGTTCGTATAGGTGATCGTGGCGTCCCATTCGATCGAGGCTACGAGATTGAACAGCACGAGGGGGTTCGTTTTCTTCACGACGAGTACATGTTCACCTGCACTCGGGTCGGGTACCCGGTACACGATGAGCGAACCCTGGTCGTCAATATCCATGCTGGTGAGGTGAACCCGGTAGGCCCACGGCTGATCCGGGTAGCGTGGATCCGGGTCGCCCGTATGCCCTTCCCTGGAAGTGGACGCTTGATCCTGGAGAGCCAGGGCCACGAGGGTGTCGCCGGGTTGAAGAGAGAAAAAGTTCAACACGCCTCCGTAACTGGTGAGGACCGGTTGACCGCTGGCTTCGGCCACCAGAAACCCGTTGTGGTAAACCCGGGCTCCGTCTACCGGCTCGTCGCTCTCGTCAACGACCCGCGCGTGATAAGCGCCGGGTGTCGGGGTAGGGG
>CAYQTW010000367.1:0-3723 GCA_964420485.1 uncultured Anaerolineales bacterium | reverse complement strand
TACCAATCTACCAATACACCAATCTGCCGAGGAGGTGAATGAATGGATGATATGACTAGAGCGTTTGTCGAACTGATCCGCCGGGCGGCGACCGACCTGCCGGCGGACGTGGAGGCGGCGCTGCGGACGGCCCAGGCTCGCGAGGAGCCGGGTTCAGCCGCTGCCGGCGCGCTGGAGACAATCCTGGAGAACGTGGCATTGGCCCGCGCCAATTCTACCCCTATTTGCCAGGATACCGGCGTGCCAATCTTTTACATCTTTCACCCCCAGGAAGTCAGCACCCGCCAATTGCGAACGCAGATTGAGGCGGCGGTGGCCGAGGCCACCCGCCGGGCCTACCTGCGGCCCAACGCGGTGGATTCGCTCACCGGCCGCAACAGCGGGAACAACCTGGGGGTGGGCTTCCCCACTTTCCACTTTGAGGAGTGGGGGGGGGACTACCTGAAGGTGGACTTGCTCCTCAAGGGCGGAGGGAGCGAGAACGTGGGCGCGCAGTACAAACTGCCCTACGGCCCGCTGAAGGCCGGGCGCGACCTGGAGGGGGTGCGCCGCGTGGTGCTGGACGCGGTAACCCGGGCGCAGGGCAAGGGGTGCGCGCCGGCGGTGCTGGGCATCGCCCTCGGCGCCGACCGGGGCAGCGGCTACGTCCACGCCAAGGAGCAACTCTTCCGCCCGCTGGACGACACCAACCCGCTGCCGGAACTGGCGCAGTTGGAGGAGCGGCTGCTGCGCGAGTGCAACGAGTTGGGCATCGGGCCGATGGGCTTTGGGGGCCAGACGACCGTCTTTGGCGTCAAGATTGGGGCCTATCACCGCTTGCCGGCCTGCTACTTTGTCAGTGTGGCCTACAATTGCTGGGCCTGCCGGCGGGCGCGGATGACTGTGCGAGATGGAAAAGTGGAGTACGGTTGAGCCATCACTTGCTCAGCGACCACCTGTCGTTGGAACAGGGGCATTGGGTTATGGAGAGAAAAGCGGTGTTGAGTCAAGAAACCCTTGGAGAGATCACCCGGCGAGTCGTGCAGGTGGCCCAGCCGGAGAGGATCATCCTGTTTGGTTCGGCGGCTCGGGGAGAGATGAGTCCCCACAGCGACGTGGATTTGCTGGTGGTCAAAAGCGGAGAATACGATCCGAGTCGTCTTGTCGGCGACATTTACGTGAATTTGCACGGCGTGGGACAGGCAGTGGATGTGATTCTGGTCACCCCGAAGCAGATGGAGCGATACCGCCACACTCATTGCCTAGTCATTGCCCCCGCTTTACGAGAGGGAAAGGAAATCTATCATGCTTGAACGCTACCCCCCGGATGATCCCAGGGAGTGGTTGAACAGAGCCCGAAGTAACCTGATGGTGGCTGAGGCAGAAGGACCGGGCATCTACCCGGAAGATCTATGTTTCAATGCGCAACAGGCTGCGGAGAAAGCGATCAAAGCCCTTTTGATCCAGCACAACGTAGAATTCCCTTATGTCCACGATCTTGCCGAGTTACTGACATCGCTCGAAAGGGCTGGTCACGAAATCCCAGAAGCCATCAGACAGGCCGAGCGGCTCACACGGTTTGCAGTTTTCACCCGCTATCCCGGTCTTGCGCCGCCGACCAGCCGTGAGGAATACCAGGAAGCTCTTGCCCTTGCCGAGGCGGTAGTCTGCTGGGCCGAAGAGAGATTGCAGAGCGAGCAAAACGAGTAAAAGTGTCGAAAGGAGCAAGTCATCTATGGCAACTTACGATCTGACAATTCCAATTCCCGAAGAGGCCGTCCGCGCCCTTCACGTCGGCGACGCGGTGCGGCTGAGCGGCGTGATGGTCACCGGGCGGGACGCGGCGCACAAGTACCTGATCGAGAATTTTATCCGCGCCGACAGAGTACCCGAAAGCGAGCAGTCGCTGTACGAGGAACTGCGGCGACTGCTCAAAGGCAGTGTCATCTACCACTGCGGGCCGGTCGTGCGACAGGACGAGGACGGCCGGTGGCATTTTGTCGCCGCCGGGCCCACTACCTCCATCCGCGAGGAGCCCTACGAGGCCGAGGTCATTGCTCACTTTGGGCTGCGCGGCGTCATCGGCAAGGGGGGCATGGGGCCGGGGACGCTGCGGGCCTGTGCCGAACACGGCGCGGCCTACTTTCACGCCGTTGGTGGGGCCGCCTCCCTCATCGCCGACGCGGTCAAGGAAGTGGTGGCGGTATACAAGAAGGACGAGTTCGGCGTGCCGGAGGCCTTCTGGGTCATCCGCGTCGAGGGCTTCCCGGTCGTGGTGACGATGGACACACACGGGCGAAGTATCCACGACGAGGTGGAGGCAGCGTCACGGGAGGCGTTGGAAGGATTGATGTGAGGAGAAATCAACTTGAAACTCTGGCGCACACCATTAGACATTGAAAAGTTTTCTTCTCCGCACGGCGAGGTGCACATCATCAAATCCCGTTGTAAAGGGTGCGAGTTGTGCGTAAAGTATTGCCCTCGCCAGGTGCTCGAGACGTCGGACGAGATGAACGCAAAGGGGTATCACCCGCCCAGGGCGGTTCAACCGGAGCGGTGCGTTGCCTGCCGGCTGTGCGAGTTACTGTGCCCGGAATTTTGTATCTACGTAGTGGAGGTGAATGGACGTGAGTGAACGCGGAGTGTTAGAGGGCGCGTTTTTTCTGGACGGCGATACGGCCATCGCTGAGGGAGCCTTATGCGCCGGCTGCCGCTTCTTCGGCGGCTATCCCATTACGCCGGCCACCGAGATCGCCGAACGGATGGCGGCCCGGCTGCCGGAGGTCGGCGGTGTCTTCATCCAGATGGAGGACGAACTGGCCTCGATGAACGCGGTGGTCGGCGCGGCCTGGGGTGGGGCGCGGGCAATGACCGCCACCTCAGGCCCCGGTCTCAGCCTGATGTTGGAGAACATCGGCCTGGCGATCATGACCGAGACCCCCTGCGTGGTGGTGAATGTGCAGCGGGGCGGGCCTTCTACCGGCCTGCCGACGCTGGGCAGCCAGTCTGATATGATGCAGGCCCGGTGGGGCTCCCACGGTGACTATGAGGTCATCGCCCTGGCCCCCGGTTCCCCGCAGGAGGCGTTCGATCTGACCATCCGCGCCTTTAATCTGGCCGAAAAATACCGCACGCCGGTGCTGGTGATGAGTGATGGGGCGGTGGGGCACATGACCGAGCGGGTGGTCATCCCGCCAGCAGAAGAGATTCCCTTTTACCACTGGCGCAAGCCAAAGACGCCGCCTGGCCCTGATTTTCTCCCCTACGCGCCGGAGGAGGACGGTGTACCGCCTTTCCCGATCGCGGGGACGGGCTACCGCATCCACATGACCGGCCTGACCCACGACGAGCGCGGGTATCCGGTGGTGACGGCGGCGCAGCAGGCCATATCCCTCCCCCGCCTCATCGCCAAGATCCGAGACAACCGGCACGACATCATCGAACTGGTCGAGGATGGCGTCGAGGACGCGGAGGTCGTGGTCGTCTCCTACGGCATCTCAGCCCGCACGGCGCTCCTGCCGGTGCAGCAGGCGCGGGAGGAGGGATTGCGGGTGGGTATGCTCAAGATGGTGACTGTCTGGCCTTTCGCCGAGGAGCGCATTCGTGAACTGGCGAAGAACACAAAAGCATTCGTCGTGCCGGAAATCAACATGGGGCAGGTCGTGCGAGAGGTCGAGCGGTGCGCGGCCGGACAGGCGCGCGTAATTCCCGTTACCCATCCCGGCGGTGACATTCACAATCCGG
>CAYQTW010000366.1:0-3733 GCA_964420485.1 uncultured Anaerolineales bacterium | reverse complement strand
GCTTTTAATCCCCCATGTTCATCGAATCATTGTTCATTGCCCGCATACACTTTTTCCTTCAACACTCCGATAAACGGCAGGTTGCGGTACTCCTCGGCAAAGTCCAGCCCGTATCCCATCACAAACTCGTCCGGAATCTCAAAACCGATCAAGTCCACCGGTACGTCAATCTCGCGCCGGCTGGGTTTGGAGAGCAGCGTGCATACCCGTAGGCTGGCGGGGTTGCGCGTGCGCAGGTTGCGCGTGATATAGTCCAACGTGCGCCCCGAGTCGATGATGTCCTCGACGATCAACACGTGTCGTCTTTCAACGTTCTGCTCCAGGTCCAGGAGAATGCGTACTACGCCACTGCTCACCGTCCCCGCGCCGTAGGAGGAAATCTCCATAAAGTCCACCGCGTGGCGTACCTCCAGGTGGCGCATCAGGTCGGCCAGGAACATGAACGCTCCCTTGAGCACGCAAACCAGGAGCGGACAGTCAGCGTCGGTGTACGTCGCGTTGATCACCTGCCCCAGTTCCGCCACTCGCGCCTGCAGCACGTCCTCCGGAATCAATATCTTTGCCACGTCATCTCGCAGCCCCATCTTTTCCCTCACCTTTTATTTCTCATACACCTCTCGTCTCAGAATCCCGATGTATGGCAATGTGCGGAAGCGGTCGGCGTAATCCAGCCCGTACCCCACCACCCACACGTCGGGTATCTCAAAGCCCAGGTAGTCAACCGGCACCTCGACCTGGCGACGCTCCGGCTTGCTGAGAAGAACGCAGGCGCACAGTGAGGCCGGCCGGCGGGCGCGTAATGTGCACAATAGATAGTTCAGCGTGCAGCCCGTATCCACAATGTCCTCGACGACGAGCACGTGACGACCGCTGATACTAGTCCGCGTATCCAAGATCAGCCGCACAGCCCCCGTGCTGACCACGCCCCGGTTGTAACTAGAAAGGGCGATAAAGTCCACGTGATGGGCCACCGTCAAACGGCGGGCCAGGTCGGCCAGGAAAATGAAGGACCCCTTGAGCACTCCGATTAGCACCACATTCTCGGCATCAGCATAGTCGGCGCTGATCTGTGCTGCCAGTTCGCTCACCCGCGCTGCTATCGTCCTCTCGTCCAGCAACACTCGCTCAATCGCCCCAGGAATTTTCATGCCACCCTCCTCAAATTGCTCCCGTTTCGCCATTTTCTTCATTCTTCATTCTCACCTCGTGACATCCCCGGCACCTGGCCTCATACACCTCACTGGCTCCCACCAGAATAACCGGGTCGTCGTAGGCCGCGGGCTGATTGTCAATCAAGCGCTGCGTCCGGCTGGCCGGCCCTCCGCACACTACACAGATGGCCTGGAGTTTGTCCACCCGCTCCGCCCGCGCCATCAACGTGGGTACCGGCCCGAACGGCTCACCCCGAAAGTCCATATCCAGCCCGGCGACGATGACTCGCGTCCCATGGTCGGCCAGTTCCTCGCACAGTACCACCACCTGGTCGTCAAAGAACTGCACCTCGTCTATGGCGACCACTGTCGTACCCGGCTCAATGAGCGCCCGCAACTGCGCCGTGCTCTCCACCGGTACCGCCTGTACCTGCATCCCGTTGTGAGACGCCACCTTCCGCCTGGCATAGCGCGTGTCCATCGCCGGCTTAAAGACCTGCACCTTCTGCCGAGCGATCTGCGCTCGCCGCACGCGGCGAATCAGTTCCTCCGTCTTGCCGGAGAACATACTGCCGCAAACTACCTCGATCCATCCACTGCTGGGCTTGCCGTACATTCCACTCCCCCCGGCGAGATCAGTCATCAGACACCAGCCTGAAGCGCCGGTGTGGGAGATCCCCAACGCCGCCTGTTCACGGCGGCGCTAAGCGATCTCCCACAACAAAACAGGGGCAGATGCGCACACCTGCCCCTACGAATACTCTGCTGCTCTTTTACTCCACCACTTGACCGACCTCTGCCGGCTCGTTGGCTTCCTCCGGCGTTTTTTCCAGCACCGCGTCGCCTGGAAGGACAAAGTCACGAGCACGCAGTCGTTTCTTTAGCGTTGCCAGCGACTTGAGGCCAAACCCTCTCAGGTCAGTTAGGGCCTCATCTCCCTCCTCCAATTTTTCCAGCACGTCGCTCACAGTCTTGACCCCCGCACCAATCAACACTTTCTGGGCGCGAGAACCGAGTTCCAGCTCCATGACCGAGAGTTCTGGTGATGTCGCCATTGCCTTGCGCTTTTCCGCATCGGCGAGCATCTTTTCGCCCCGCTCCAATTTCCGCATAAAGCGTTCCACCTGCCCTCCGGTGTCCACGATACGCTGCTCGCCGGTAAAGAACGGGTGACAATTGGAACAGACGTCGGTACGGATCTCCGGAACAGTGGCTCCCACCGTCCAGGTGTTGCCGCAAGCACAGATGACCTGCGCTTCTGGGTAGTATTTGGGATGAATGCCCTCTTTCACGACAGACTACCTCCGTTCCGGATAGACGCTCACGCGCTTCCGGTCATTGCTGATTGGCTCGAAGCGTACAAAGCCATCGGCAGCGGCGAAGAGCGTATAATCCTTGCCCATCCCCACATTGGCGCCCGGCTTGATGCGCATCCCGCGCTGCCGCACGATAATATTGCCCGTGCGCACGACCTCGCCGTTGTATTTCTTCACGCCCAGGCGCTTGGAGTGACTGTCACGTCCGTTGTGGCTCTTGCCGCCACCTTTCTTGTGTGCCATCTCGCGTCCTCCTACACCATAATCTCATCCACCCGCAGCCGCGTGTAATGTTGCCGGTGACCGGCGCGTCGCCGGTATCGCTTCCTGGGATGGTACTTGAAAATCCGAATCTTGGGCCCTTTTTCCTGCGTTACCACCGTCGCCAGCACCTTGGCCCCATTGATGCTGGGCTGACCGATCTCGACCCGCTCATCATCGGCAACCAGCAACACTTTATCCAATTCGAGTTGCTGGCCCACCTCGACAGGTAGCCGCTCAACGAGAATCGTATCGCCTACTCCGGCCCGGTACTGCCGTCCGCCTGATTTCACAACTGCATACACACTCATCCTCCCTTATGCGCAATAGAAGGCCGCGCCTGGATGGCCCGGCCGCCAGGAAGGATTATACCGAATCTCCCGGTTTTGTCAACCAACCGCTTTCCCTCCATGCAGCGGGAACTCTTTCAGCACGGTGTACTCCGCCCCCGTCGGCTTGAGCACGCTGCGGATGAGGGCAAAGTGGTCGGCGGGAACCTCGGCCAGCGTGCCCACAGTGGTACCGGTGACGGCTTGGCCCACCTGGGCCACGTCGCTGCGGGGAACACGGCGACGTACCCGGCCCAGTGTCAGGTGCGGCGTAAAACCGCGTCCCTCCGGCGTATAGCCGAATGAGGCCATCACCTCCTCGATGGCGTCCTGCAGCGCGGTCATCCGCCCCGTCGGCTCCTGCACCCCGACCCAGACGACGCGGGGGCGGCGGGGATTGGGAAAACAGCCCAATTCCCCGACGGTAAAGGTGCAGGTAGGAGCATACCGGGCCACGGCCGCCAGCGCCTGCTCAATATCGGGCAGTTTCTCCGTGAGAGTATCGCCCAGGAACTTGAGCGTCAGGTGAATGCCCTCCGTCCGCACCCAGCGCACGCTGCGAGACGGCACCTCCTTCTCCAGTTGACGCTGGAGAGCAGCCAGTTTCTCCAGCAGCGAGTGGGGGAGGGGAATGGCGATGAAAGCGCGAATGATGTCCATTTTGATTGCCTTTGCT
>CAYQTW010000365.1:0-3761 GCA_964420485.1 uncultured Anaerolineales bacterium | reverse complement strand
GCGAGGTATGGAAACCTCGGCTACATTGCCCCACTTTATTGAGCAGATACGAAATCCGTGTGTATCCGTGAGCAATGTTAAAAGTGTCAGTCAATCAGCAATGGCACATTAAAAGCCCAGCGAATAAATTCGCGGGCAACTAAAGTCCACTTGCGTGGACTGTTCCAGTCGCCGAAGGGCGACTTTGCAGGTGTAGCACGCAATTTTAACCACCGTGCGACGCTTTTATCCTGTCCATTTATCTGCTCTGTGCCAAAGAACTGAACAACCCTGACTATCCACCAGTTTCCCAATTTGCCCAATCAATGGTAATATATTCTTGCTTAATTACTTGCATCAAATCTTGTAAGGAGACCAAAATGAACACACTGAACACGCAGGATTACGTTGCTCTGGAGAATCAGTACAACGCTCACAATTATCAACCCCTCGATGTAGTCATCACGCGGGGGGAAGGGGTCTGGGTCTGGGACGTGGAGGGGCGCAAGTATATGGACTGCCTCTCGGCCTACTCGGCGCTCAACCAGGGCCACTGTCACCCGCGCATCGTGCAGGCGATGGTCGAGCAGGCCCAGAGACTGGCGCTGACTTCGCGGGCCTTCCGCAACGATCAACTGCCATTACTGGCACAAGAGTTGTGCGAGTTGACCGGCTACGAGATGATGTTGCCGATGAACTCTGGCACGGAGGCAGTGGAGACGGCCATCAAGACAGTCCGCAAGTGGGGCTACAAGGTCAAAGGTGTGCCGGATAATCGGGCCGAGATCATTACCTGTGCCGGCAACTTTCACGGGCGCACGATTACCATCATCGGTTTCTCATCGGATGAGCAGTACCGCGACGGCTTTAGCCCTTTCACGCCCGGCTTCAAACTGATCCCCTACGGTGACATCGGCGCACTGGAGCGAGCGGTCACGCCCCACACGGTAGCCTTCTTCGTCGAGCCAATACAGGGCGAGGGTGGCGTCGTCGTCCCGCCGGAGGGATACGTCCGGCAGGCGCGCGAAATCTGCACCCACCACGACGTGTTGATGGTCGCCGATGAGATTCAGACCGGGCTGGGGCGCACCGGCAAACTCTTGGCCTGCGAACACGAGGGAGTACGTCCAGACGTGGTGACGCTGGGCAAGGCGCTCTCGGGCGGCATGTACCCCGTCTCGGCAGTACTATCATCGCGGGAGGTGCTGGGCGTCTTTGAGCCGGGCGACCACGGCTCGACCTTTGGGGGCAACCCTCTGGCCTGCGCAGTGGCGCGAGAGGCACTCAAGGTCATCGTGGACGAACACCTGTGCGAGCGCTCGGCTGAACTGGGTGAGTACCTGATGGCCCGCCTGCACGATATTCAGAGCCGCCACGTGGCGCTCGTTCGAGGCCGGGGGCTCTTTGTCGGCATCGTGCTCAAGCCGCAGGCCGGAGGAGCCCGTCGCTTCTGCGAGGCGCTGAAGGAATTGGGCGTACTGGCCAAAGACACCCACGGGAATGTCATCCGCCTGGCGCCGCCGCTGGTCATCACGCAGGAGGAATTGGACTGGGCGTTGGAGCGAATTGAGGAGGTGCTGACAACGCTGTGAGGACAGCGCCAGCGCCGAATTTCAGGAAAAACCACCAGCCCGGCGAGCAAGTCGCCGGGCTAGCCGCTTTCTTTTCGACTGTCTACCAGGACAGTACGCGCCCTCGCACTGGTCTCCTCTGCTCCCCCGAATGTGATTTCTATGTCCTGCGCCTCCTGACGAATGCGGCCGTGAGCGTGGCGAGAGAAGCCAGCGCTGCCAGCCACACCCACGGCGCCAACACCGGCCTGCTCACCAGCGCGGTGAACCCCCCGACGGGAGTTCCCGCCACTAACTCATCCGCACCGAGATCATACCCCGACCCCATCGGGCGGGGATCGCCATCAATGTCCTCGCTCACTCCTGCGTTCACACCCCGGTCAATGGCGGCCGAGGCGACGTTGATGTGATAGCCGTCGGCAAAGTCCGGGTCGCCTGTGAGGTCGTTGTTCACCAGAATCGTCCCGGTGACTGAGTCGGTGTCGCTGACGTTGTCGTGCCAGAGGATACTGTTCACGGTGACGGTGCTGTTGCCCATCACGCGGATGCCCACGCTGTGGCCGGCGATGATCGCATTGGTGATGGTGACAGTGGCGGTGTCGTCGGCCGTGATCCCCTCCCCGTCCTGGTTGCGGGCGATGGTGGGATGGAGCAGCACGCCCGGCGCGCCATCAACCCAGAGACCGCTCCCGCTTGCTCCGCTGGCGTCGTGGGCCCGGTTGTCGGCCAAGACACAGTTGGTCAAAGTAAAGGGGCGCGTCCCGACCACGTAGAGCCCGCCACCTTGTCCCCAATCGAAGTAGGTGGAGACGGTGTTGGAGAGCCAGAGCGTGGCGTTTGCCTCCAGGTCGCTCTCGTAAAAGTAGGCCCCGCCGCCAGAGCCAGCCAACATACCGCCGCCAGATGCCACATTATTCTCCAGGCGGCTCCGCTCCAGCCGGACGGTCGAGAACTCCCCAGACAAGCCGCCGCCGTAGCCCACGCCACACCCAGCACTGGAAGCGATATTGTCGGACAGGGTGGTCTCGATCAGAGTCAGAGTGGCGCTGATGACGCCAACTCCGCCGCCGTAACCGACATAGTCCGTAGAGGCGACGTTGCCGGCGACGTGTGTGCCGGAGAGGGTGACGGTGGCCGTGATGGCATAGACCCCGCCACCGACGTCATCCCAGAAGAAACCACCTTCCAGGCTGTTGGCGTTCCCACCGGTCAAACGCAAAGTTTCCACCGCGACGTTGACCGGCCCCGTCACGTAGACCACGCGCCCTTGCCCGCTGGCGTCCAGAGTAGTGGTGTAAACGTCCGGGTCCCAGGCGGCAAAATCGGTGCTGTAGCCGCCCCGCAGCGTGAGGCTCTTGCTGACGTAAACCTGTTGGAAGAGACCGGCCCGCTCAAAAGCCCCCAGGCACGTCCCCGCGATCCACACGTCGTCGCCCGCCGAGGCCGCGTCCACCGCCGCCTGAACGATGCCATACGTGGGCGCGAGTCCATTGACGCGGGCGTGACAGTTCTGCAGAGTGGTGTCGGCGTAAGCAGTGGTCTGGAGCGCCTGATCGCTGGCAGCCTGGGCAGTGTTGCGCATGACCTGCGGCAGGCTGGCGGGAACGACCGTCGTCACCTGGGCAGTGATGGTGATGTGGAGCGCCTGGTGGCCGCCCAATAGGCCGAGGGTGCAGGTGACCCTGCCGCCGTAGCCGGGATCGGTGATAGCACAGACACCCTTGTCGGCAGTCGCGTTCGAGGCGCGCTGGAGCGCCGGCAGGGTGTCGGTCAGGGCTACGTTCGTCATATCGGCAGCGCCGGGGTTGGTGACGACGACGGTGTACGTGACCGCGTCGCCCGGGTTGAGGAGAGTGGCCGAGGCCACCTTGACCACCTGGATGACGTTCAGCCCGCTGGCCTCGTAGGCCCCCAGGTCAGGGTTAGCGTCTCGAACCGTCCCGTCCAGGTCAGTACCCACCCCGGCGTCCACACCCTCGTCCCTGGCGTCCGAGGAAGACGCGATGTGATAGTCCCCGGTGGGGGGGCTCAGGAAGGCCGGGTCACCCCATACGTTGATGGTTCCAGTGTAGAACTTTCCAAAGTCACCCCAGTCGGCGCCGTTGGCCCAGGGACCGCTGCCCCAGAGGGTGGCGGTCAAGGTAGCAGTGGAACCGAAAGAGACGTTGATGCCGGTATCGTGCTTGACCAGGATCGTGTTGGTCAGTGTGA
>CAYQTW010000364.1:0-3770 GCA_964420485.1 uncultured Anaerolineales bacterium | reverse complement strand
TCTTGTATATCGCTCACAACACGTTCGTGGGCCGCTCCCCGCGCAGCAACGCCAGCAGCCATCATTTCCTCCAATCACATTGTACCCGCCCGCGTCCCCGGTGTCAAGGTATTGACATTTGCAATGGCGTAGTGTAAAATGTTGGTACGTTGGGGAATTGGGAAACTGGGAAATTGGGACCAACCTACCAACCTATCATCTATCAATCTACTACAGGAGGCTGAAAATGTACGGGAAACTTTTTATTCCTGGGCCAACCCACGTGCGGGAAAAAATCCTGCAGGCCCAGGCCGCGCCCATGATCGGCCACCGCTCGAAAGAGTACGCCGATCTGCAGGCAGAGGTGACCTCCAAACTCCAGCAACTCCTCTACACCCAGCAGCGGGTCTACCTCTACACATCCTCCTCCACCGGCGTGATGGAGGGCTCTGTTCGCCAGGCCTCGACGAAGCGGATGCTCAACACTGTCTGCGGGGCCTTCTCCAAGCGCTGGCATCAAATCACTGCCGCCAACGGCGTCCCCTGCGACACGGTGGAGGTGCCGATGGGCCAGGCCATCACGCCTGAACTGGTGGACGAGGCGCTTTCCAAAGGGGATTACGACGCCGTCACTATCGTGATGAACGAGACCTCGACC
Organism: uncultured Anaerolineales bacterium; assembly: GCA_964420485.1. GTDB lineage: Bacteria > Chloroflexota > Anaerolineae > B4-G1 > B4-G1 > CAYQTW01. Next base: position 3,133 of record CAYQTW010000364.1, on the reverse strand, counting down.
GGCTTGATTAACCCCGTCAAAGAGATCGCTGCCCTCGTTCACGAGAAATACCCCGACGTGCTGATCTTGGTGGATGCAGTCAGTTGCATGGCCGGCGCCAAGATCGAGTTCGACGCCTGGGGGTTGGACGTCTGCCTGGCCGGGGTGCAAAAGTGCTTTGCGCTTCCGCCTGGGCTGACAATCTGCGCGGTGAGCGACCGGGCGCGGGAACGGGCGAAGGAGGTGGCTAACCCTGGCTACTACTTTGCCTTCGACGTCATGGACAAAAAGTACGGCAAGCACCAAACCCCGGCCACGCCGGCCGTCAGCCTGATCCAAGCGCTCAATGTCCAGATGGATGACATCTTGACCGAGGGGCTAGAGAACCGCTGGCAGCGGCACGTGGAGATGTCCGCCCACGTACAGGACTGGGCCCGGCGCTACTTTGCGCTCTACTCCGACGAGCGCTACCTCTCACCTACCGTCACCAACGTCGAGAACACGCGGGGTATCAGCGTCGCCGGGTTGAACGAGGAGTTGGGCCAGCGGGGCGCGATGATCTCTAACGGCTACGGCGACCTGAAGGAGAAATGCTTCCGCATCGCGCACATGGGTGACCTGACGCTAGACGATATGAAATGGCTCACGGGGCAAATCGAGGACATTCTTGGACTGTAGATTGGGAAATTGGTAGATTGGGAAATTGGTCGGAGGGACCAATCTATCAATGTACCAACCAGAAGGAGTATCATCTCAATATTCTGGGGCACTTTTAACGTAGCCGCGCTTTCCATAGCGCGTTATGTCCGCGAGGTATGGAAACCTCGGCTACATTGCCCCACTTTATTGAGCAGGTACCAGAGGGAGATGCTACGATGAAATTGATGATTTGTGACCCCACGGCTCCCGCTGCAATTGCCGCAATGCAAGAGGCCGGGATTGAGGTAGACGTGCGAGACACCATCACGGCGGAGGAACTGGAAACGGCCATCGCTGGCTATGACGCCATGGTCGTCCGCAGCCGCACAAAGGTGCGCGTTCCCCTGATTGACGAGGCCGCTGATCTGAAACTGATCATTCGCGGTGGCGTTGGATTGGACAATATTGACGTAGAGTACGCCCAATCAAAAGGCATCGAGGTGCGTAACACCCCGGCTGCGTCCTCCAATTCGGTAGCCGAACTGACCATCGGGTATCTGCTCGCGCTGGCCCGCCCCATTCCCCAGGCCACTGCTTCGATGAAGGCCGGCAAGTGGGAGAAGAAAAGTTTCAGCAAGGGCACGGAACTGGCCGGCAAGACGTTGGGGCTGATCGGCTTCGGACGCATCGGCAGCCTGGTGGGACAAAAAGCGGATGCGCTGGGAATGGAGGTACTGTTCCACCGCCGCACTCCCACCGATGTGGACTATGCTGCCCAGGTATCGCTGGACGAACTGCTGGCCCGCTCGGATTACATCTCGCTGCACGTGCCACACACATCGGAGACCCACTACATCGTCGGGGCGGAGGCGCTCGGCAAGATGAAGGATGGCGTGCGCATTGTCAACTGCGGGCGGGGTGGCACGCTGGACGAGGCGGCGCTGTACGAGGCTATCGCCAGCGGCAAGGTGGCTGGCGCTGCGCTGGATGTCTTCGAGGATGAGAAGGAGGAGCGCGGCCAGCGGCTGATAGAGTTGCCGCAGGTGATCGGCTCCCCCCACATTGGTGCGGGCACGGGTGAGGCCAAGACGCGGGTGGGGCAGGAAGTGGCGCAGATCGCGATAGAGTTCTATCGCCAAGGTTTCGATACGTCTACGGCTACTCAATCCAAGCACTACACTTGAGGTAACATCTATGGCCGGAACAATGGACCTTTTCGTCACCGTTTTCAATCTGGCCTACCTGGCCACTATCTGGGTGCTGGCTACGTTGATGGGGTGGCGCTATCTGCGCCACCCCCTGGCGCAGCGGCGGGTGAGCCGGTGGCCGCTCTGCGCTGTACTCGCGCTAGGCGTGGGGGACATGTTCCACCTCGTGGCGCGGGCTCACCGCACCTTCACCGGCGTCGAAAGCGTGGCCTGCACCTGGGGCGGGCGTGAGGTCTCGTGGGTGGGACTGGGCGCGTTTGCCACTTCTTTCACGCTGGTCTTTTTCTACCTCTTTGCGCTGCTATATCGCCAGGAAAAGATGAAACTGCGCTGGACGTGGGTGGAGACGACCATCGTGGGTTTGCTTGTCGTGCGCCTCGCTCTCCTATTTTTCCCGCAGAACAACTGGGGCGGTCTGGCGCCAGAGTGGCGTATCTATCGCAACATCCCTTTCACCCTGGCCGGCTTCAGCCTGGCCTATCTGTTCCTACAGGCAGCCTCGACGACGCCCAATCCAGCCGCCAAGTGGTTGGCCGGCATAGGATGGGCAGTGATCATTTCCTTCGCCTGTTACATCGGTACCATCCTGCTGGTGGAACGTTATCCCATGACCGGCATATTGATGCTACCCAAGACCATTGCCTACGTGGTAGTCGCAATCTACTTGTACGAGTTAGAGTTCCAGCCTCGGTAGATCACGAAAGCAAACTATCTCACAATCGCTTGACCTGCTGGCCCCAGCACCCATTGGGCAAACTCGCGCACCTCGCCGGCCGGCTCGCCGGTGGCCGCCAGGTAGAGGGAGCGTGCGAGTGGGTAACTCCCGTCGGCGATGGTAGATGAGGTTGGCGATACACCTTCCACCGGTAGAACCCGCACCCGGTCGTCCACCCAGGCCGTGGAGACGTAGCCGATGGCACCTGGGGTCTGCGCTACGTATTCGACGACGGCCTGGCTGGAGGGCATCACTACACCGGTGGGCGTGACGTCGTACCCGCCCATCACTGTGCTCTCAAAGACGGCGCGGGTGCCGGAACCCTGCTCGCGGTTGACGGCGACGAGCACCACTCCGCCCCACTCTTGCACCCGGCCGCGAAAGACCTCTTGCAGGTGCGCCAGACCGATCTCTGTGAGCGGCAGCCCTGGGTGAACGATGATGGCGATGCCGTCGCGGGTGAATTGATGTGACCACAGAGGATCCTCGTCGGTGGTCTCCCACAGCCACGAGAGCAGCGCCAGGTCTGCCTCACCCGCTCGCAGCGCCTCCTGGGCCAGCGCCGAGTTCCAGACCTCAACCTGGACTGTGG
>CAYQTW010000363.1:0-3800 GCA_964420485.1 uncultured Anaerolineales bacterium | reverse complement strand
CGGCGGCCGGCCAAACCGTCCGTCTGGTGACCGCCGATGACGGCGTGGGCTTTGACCGGGCCCAACACGCCGCGTCCTCTGGCATCGCTACCGGTTGCCTGCCCTCCCAGAGGACGACGACCCGCTGGCCCGCTTCCACGCCCTGCTGGAGTCGCTGGCAGCCTGCCCGATTGGGCCATTGGGCCACCCCGCCAGCCTGCTCGACTCTCTGGCCGAACGCGACCCGGCTCTCCTGCGCCCCCAGGCCACCTACGCCGCCTGGGCCGCGCTCGACCCAGACGAACGTGCCGGCTCTGAAACCCGCGCCCGCACTGCCCTGCTCGCCCTGCTCATCGGCCCTCTGACCTGGTTCGGCCTCCTGGGGCGAGTCAGCGAGTCGGCGAATCAGCAGGCCGTATTCCTGACACCTCTGGGGGTGGTATCCTCCCCCGCCTCGACTTGGCGTTCTCCGCCTTCCCCTCTCCCACCTTCCCCCCCAAGTTGGGGGGGGAGAGGAAGTCAGAGGGTGTTTCGAGTGGATCGGATAGCGCACGTGAAACGTAAAACGTGAGTGCGCTTTGCGTGCCTCGCTTACTCTCGCACACAAAAGATGACGCCGGCCAATGGCTGGTGTCGTTTTTTTTGCCGATCCTCAAACTCGATACGCACCAGACATGGCTCGTCGAGAAAAGCGTGGATGACCTGCTCCAGCCGTGTAAAATCCCGGCGCAGTTCCCACGTGCGGCCGGGGTTGGCCGCGTCGTGCAGGACGACAAAGAACCGGTTGGCCCCGTGAAAGCGCCCCTGCTTTGACTGGTTAGCGTACAGCCAGCGGGCCAGTTCCTCCGGGTGGGCACGGGCGTAGGCAATGTCGCGACCAAAGTCCCGGGGCAGTCCCGTCAGTTTGAGGTCGAACCCCTCCCCGTCCAGGTAAAAGTCTATCGTGTGGTGAAAGGGGTCGGGCTCGGGGCGGGTGCGGGAGTGGGCCAGGATGATGTCGAGCACGGCCTGGTGGGTGTGAAAGTTGTACCAGCGGCGGATAACGTAGCAGCCCAAGTCACGCAGCGGCAAACCCGCTGCGGCAGCCACGCGCTTTGTCTCGCGGCGCAGCGCGTCCAGTGTGCGGGCGGAGTAGATGAAGCGGCTGGCGCGGTCCCAGTCGTCGCCCTGCACCCGGCCCCAGGGAGGCATCTGTTTGACCTTGCGCAGTTCGCGGCGCACGTCGGCCTGCGACGCGGGCTTTTGAAAGACGATGACGTACTCGTGCTTAAAGATGTAATAGCCGCCGGCCAGCGCCCGGTAGCGCCACAGGTTGCTGTCGCGCCCCTTGCCTCTCTCATTTCCCGTGATGTTTTTGACCACGACGGCTTTTGTGCGAAAACCGATCCGCTGCATGCGCTCCAGGCAGTAAAAGCCCAGGGGTATCAGTTCACCTTTGGCGTACTTGTCGCCGATGACCAGGACGGCGAACCTTTCCGGCTCCAGCAGGTCGTAGCCGTGACGGGCGACGATCTCGAAGAGGTCGAGAAAAGTCTCCAGGTCAGGCGCGTTGGAGAGGTCCTCTGACAGGTCGCTAAAGCGCAGAATATCGTGATAGGGCGGATGAAGCACCAACAGTTGAGCGTGCTCGGTACCCATCACCGCCAATACCTCGCGCACACGGGCCGCCGTCTCGGCGTGGGTGGAATCGCCCTGGAGAATGTGGATACGGTCGTCGAGCAGATGCGGAGAGATCTTGGCTCGCACGTCCTCCACCAGATTGGGCTTCAGTTCGACGCCGACCAGTCTGCGGTTCAGCCGCGCCGCCTCAATGGCGCTGGTGCCGGAGCCGAGGAAAAGGTCGAGGACGACGTCGTCTTCCTTGGTGTAGCGCAGGTAAACCTGGGTGGCGATCTGGGGAATAAAGTTGCCGTGGTAATCCAGTTTGTGGCCGCCGGTACGGTCACGGGCCCCGATCAGCCACAGCGAGTCAGTCCACACGTGGTCGTACTCTCGCCAGCGGTTGAGGTCAATGTCAGAGTAGGAGGTTGTCTTGGGATGGCTCATACCCTGGCCTGCTCCAGAATTTCGTCGAGGATGTCGGCCCCGGTGCGGCCCGTCTTTCCGCTCACGGCCACCCGCAGGTCGCGGCGGAAGCCGTGTGACAGGTCGTCCCCGGTGGCATAGCGGGTGAGGGCCAGGGCACGAACCGCATTGGCGATGGCGTAACAGGGCTCGTGCCGGTCCAGGTCGTCGAAGAAAAACGCGCAACTGGTGTACATCCGCTGGCGGTGGAACTGGGCCTCCAGCAGCCACAGCAACCGCCGCGTCTCCTCGCTATTGAGGTGGCTCATGCCATTCCCGGACAGAAAGGCGTGTCCGTCAATCTGCTCCATCACCACGATGATATAGTCGTCTCGCAGCGCCCAGGGATCGAACCCCAGCCGGTGCGCTTCCTGGACATAGACGCAGTCCAGATCGCAGGCCAGGTTGTCCAACGCCCGCCGCAGCGCTCCCTTCCAACGGCTGTAGCCGGAGGTGCAATCGCAGCCAATCGTCCAGCGGTTCAGATGGTGGGAACAACTCCAGGCCGTGTTCTCGATCACCTCCACCTGCGCCTGGGGTGGGTTCTGGCGCAGGTGGACCCCCAGCGTGGTCAGAGAGTAGCCGTGAGCGTCCCCCGCCGAAAGGATGTGGCCCAGCACCTCCACTCCCTGGCGGTGGTGGTGGCCAAAGGTCTCCCCGTCGGTGGCGATGAGCAGTAGGGGTACGGTCATCGCGCTCCTGGGCGCGGTTATCGCGCCCCTATAGTGGCAGCGCCACTCTACATGGTCGCGCAGCCACTCGTCCACGTAGGCCGAGTCCGGCATGCCGAAGGAGAGGGCGTTAGACAGATGCCGGTCGCGCACAAAGACAGCGAAACGTCCGCCGTCTGGCAGGCGCACCCCATACGGCCCCGCTCCTGCGTCGAGGTCGCCGCGCACCTGCTCGTCGGAGAGGATGGTGAAGCGAATCCCCTGCGCGGCCATGATCTCTAACGTCTCGCAGTCCACCGCCATCTCTGGCAACCACATTCCCAGCGGCTCGTGGCCGAAGCGGTACTTGAAACTGGCAATGCCCCAGCGTATCTGGCAGATTTTATCGCGGCGGCGGGCCAGCGGCAGGATGGTGTGGTGCACCGGCTGGGCCAGTCCGTTGCCAACGGTGTGGGTCTCCCGGTACCCCCGCTCGGCGATGACGATACGCTCGTAAGTGGCGTGGGCGTACTGGTCCAGCCAGCGGGCCAGCGTGCCGCCCAGGTTGAAACTGATGCGCCCAAAATGACTCGCCTCCGCCAGGGGAGTGTAACACTCGGCGGCGATACGCTCGTTCCAGTTGTTGTAGGGAGCGGCGCCCGGCTCGCGCAGGAAACGTCCGGTGAAAGGGTCGGCGCGCGGGGGTTGGTAAAAGTGGGCGTGGATGCAGAGGTGGTGATCGGACATAGATAGTTGGCTAGTTATTTAGGGACCGAACGCAACGTAACAATGTGCTAACCCTCTGAACCTGGCACTTGCTGCAACAGGCGACGGCAGAGAGATGAACTGATCCAGATATCGGTTCGTTTCTCGATCTGGCTAAAGTAGAAGCGCAGTTGACTCGATGTGATGAAACCGCGCCGATAGGCCTCAATGAGCACCCCCAAAGTCCCCTGAGGAAAGGGACGTCATACTTTAACGCCGTTTGAGGCATGGGTATCAATTCTCTCATCGGCACTGATTCTGTAAGTATCTCTCAATCATTGCTGGCAATTATAGCACACAAAACGACTGCAAACAAATGCACATTCGGAGAACGAAATCAAA
>CAYQTW010000362.1:0-3818 GCA_964420485.1 uncultured Anaerolineales bacterium | reverse complement strand
CTCGTGAAAAACTCGGCCGCCTCTACCCGTCATAATTTATGTGGCCGGGTACTAGATATGTCACGCTGATCACGTGCAAGAACATCTCCACCCCTACACCAACGGTGGTATCTTTTCTAATGGCTGTCGTGCCCTGGCGCGTTCCCAATTCCTCAACAATTCCTCTTGGTATCTTTCTGACCATTCGAACAACATTCGCAGTGCCCGTTTTGACATTTCCCCTTTCACGATTCCTGTCTGAATCTCAATCGTGATTTCTTGGCCTTGATACCTGGCGTGGAAGTGGGGCGGCAGATGGTCTCTGTAGTTCATAAAGACGACAATATTGCGACTAACTCTATTCTATCACGAGCCATCGGTCCTGGCAACTGTCCGCGCGGTCATATCTCCCACCACGAGACCCGCCGCCTCTCGAACCGCGCCAGATGCGTGAACCCCGCCGCCCGCGCCATCTCTAGTGCCACGTCAAAATTGGAGGCAATGTCCTCCGGCCGGTGGGCGTCGGAGCCAAAGGTGAGGATCTCGCCGCCCAGTTCGCGGTACCAGCGTAGTATCTCTAGCGACGGGCAGGGTTCCGCTTGTCCCCGGCACAGCGGCGAGGTGTTGATCTCGATTCCCTTGCCCCGTTCGACGAGGGAGCGCAGCGCGGTGCGGATCATTTCCGCATAGGGCCCCGGCCCGTCGTAGACTTTGCCAAACTTGCGCGCATCCCGCTTGACCAGGTCCAGGTGCGCCAGCACGTCAAAGTCGCCTTTCGCAGCCAGGCGCACCACCTGCCGGAAGTAAGCCTCGTAGGCCTGGCGTAGCGGCTGCTCGAAAAAGCGCTCTTTCCAGGCCGCCTGCATCCCATCGGCGTAGTGGGCCGAGCCCAGGACAAAGTCAAAGTCGCCCAGGGCCAGCACGTCCGCCGCCTGGCGGGGAAAGAGGTGCGGCTCGCCCACCTCCACCCCCGCGCGGATGGTCAGCCGGTCGCCGTAGATGGCCCGGCAACACTCGATTTCGGCCAGGTACTCGACCGGGCGAAAATAGTTGCGTGGGTCGGCAGGCCCAAAGTCGAGGTGGTCGGTGAAGGCGATCTCGCCCATCCCGCGGGCGATGGCCGCCTCGCAGGCTGCCGCCACCTCCGCGTCGCTATCGCAGGAAAAGTTGGTATGGATATGGTAATCCCGAAGAGGTGTCATAGGTGTATCGCTTTCCCAAACACCCCGTGCGCGGCCTCCATCAGTACCTCGCTCAACGTGGGGTGAGCATGCACGCTGCGGGCGATCTCATCCGGCGTCAACTCGCAGTTGTGGGCCAGAACCAGTTCCGGCAGCAACTCTGTCACCTCCGGGCCGACCAACTGGGCGCCCAGTATCTCGCCGCTGATCCTGTCGGCCACGATCTTGACAAAGCCATCGCGGTCGCCCAACGCCAGCGCCTTGCCGCTGGGGCGGAAGGGGAACTTGCCCACCTTGACCTCGTACCCGCGCTCAGTTGCCTGCGCTGCGGTGAGGCCAAAGCTGGCTACTTGCGGTTGACAGTAGGTGCAGCGCGGCATAGCGTCATAGTCCAGCGGGTGCGTCTCCACCCCGGCGATGGTCTCTGCCGCGGCGATGCCCTGAGCCGAGGCGACGTGGGCCAGCGGCAGTTTCCCGGTCACGTCGCCGATGGCGTAGACGCCGGGCACGTTGGTGCGCAGGTGGTCGTCCACGGCGACGTATCCCCGTTCCACCCGCACGCCGATTTCCTCCAGGCCCAGATTCTCGCTGTTGGGCCGCACGCCGATGGCGATGAGCACCCGTTCTGCTTCCAGCACTTGGTCGCCCTCGTCGTCCGCCACGCTCACCCGCACGCCGTCGTTAGTCGTCTCCACCCCCTGCACGCGCGTCGAGGTCAGAAGATGCACCTTACGCCGTTTGAAGGCCCGTTCCACCTCTGCGCTGACCTCCTCATCCTCCAGCGGCAGTGCGTGGGGCAGCATCTCGACGACGGTGACTTGGGTGCCGTAGGTGCGCCAGACGTGGGCGAACTCCATCCCAATCGGCCCGGCCCCGACGATGACTACCGCAGCGGGTAACTCGCGCAGCACGATGGCCTCGCGGGAGGTCAGCACGCGCTCGCCATCGGGGATGATACCGGGGATGGTACGCGCTCGCCCGCCGGTGGCGACGAGACACGAGCGCGTCGCCAGCGTGCGCGTGCCGCCTGCGCTCAATGCCACCTCGACCATATCCGGCGATTTCAGCACCCCGCATCCCTCGACTACCTCGACGCCGTTCTTGCGCATCAGCATGCCGATGCCCTTGACCAGCCGCCCGGCCACCTTGCGGCTGCGGGCTACTGCCGCGCTATAGTCGGCCTCGAACCCCGTGAGAGTAAAGCCGAACTCTTTGCCCCGCCTCAGCAGGGAGATGACCTCGGCATTGCGCAAGAGCGATTTGGTGGGAATGCACCCCCAGTTGAGGCACACGCCCCCCAGGTGCTCCTTTTCCACCAGGGCGACCTTTAGCCCCAGTTGCGCGGCGCGGATGGCGGCGACATAGCCGCCCGGCCCCGCGCCGATGATAGTGACGTCGTAAGTATGTTCCACTGTGTTGTTCCTCCAAATCAAGATGATATGCCAAACGTGAAACGTGATTGGATGAGTGTACCACGAATGGAGAGACAGGGCAAGCGTGAACGGCTATCGCGCAGGCACGGCCTCGACGTCACATAGGACAACGTGGTCGCCGCCGGTGGCTACTGGCAATCGCTCACCGCTGGCGACGTGGTACAGGCCGGCGATGAGGGTGTAGCGGCCGGGCGCCAAGTCGGGCGGAATGGGGATGCCGTAGCGGTCGGCCAGGATTTGGGCTACCTGCCAGGTGCTGGTCGGCGCCAGACCATCACCGGGCTCCGTGTCAACCTGGGTCACGAGTTGCCCCGCGCCGTCGAGCAACTGGACGGTGACTTTGTACCGTTCGGCGATGGGAGACTGGGCCTCCCAGAACAGCGTCACGGGCAGGATGTCGCCGGGGTTGAGGGCAGCGTCATCCAGCGCGTAGCCGTGCAGGCGGATGCTCTCACCAAAGCGGGCGTCCAACTCGACGGTGGGCTGCTCTGGCAGCGGAGCCACGCCGTAGGTCGCCAGGCGCACGCGGCCATACCACTGGTCGCTGGCCTTGTAGGCGTGGGTCGCCAGGTGCGTCTCGACGAGCCGCTGAGGGTCGGATTCGGCGTCGCCCCAGTAGAGCACGAACAGCCGCCGGTACTGTCCGGTGAGTGGGGACAGAAACGCCTCGACCTCGGCCGGGTCGGGCCGGTAGGGGGCCGGGTAGACGTCCTGGTCAGGGTAGTAGTAAGTGAACACCTCCCACTGGTTGGGGGCGTTGAGGATGATACCATCGCCGGGGCACTGGACGGCGGTGACGTCGGCAGCGATTTGGCGGTAGTCGTCGCGAGCGTAGGCAGGGTCGGAGTAGAGATTTTGCAGGGAAGGGAATGTGGTGATGGCGAGGAAGAGAATAACGAATAGCGAATGGCGAATGGCGAATAGCGAATGGCGAATGGCGAATAGCGAATGGCGAATGGCGAATGGCGAATAGCGAATAGCGAATGGCGAATGGCGAATGGCGAATTGGGCCAGATTTTCAATGCCGTGGGCGAGGAGGAGATGAAAGGGGGGGAGGACGACGACGAGGAATTTGAGCCAGGCCGGTTTGTAGAGATCAAAGATAAAGATTAGGGCGATGGGGAGCAGCAGGTAGAGGGCGACGCTGGTCACGCCAAACCAGCCCTGATGCCGCGCTGCCCTGAAGAGGCGGCGCTGGGAAGAGTCATCCAGCTCCGGCCTAAAG
>CAYQTW010000361.1:0-3820 GCA_964420485.1 uncultured Anaerolineales bacterium | reverse complement strand
TCAGAATGACAGGCTTGTGACCGAGATCTTGCCCCACTTTATTGAAAAGATACGTGGTGGGGCTCTTTCTTACGGCAGTGGCCTGGGCAACCGCAGGGATTGCCCCTACTTGCCCGTCTTGGTCACCGGCTCCACGTCCACGATGGTGGCGCTGGCCGGTTCAACGGCACGTTGGGACTTGGCTTCTATCATTGGCGGTTCAATGTCGCCGTGCATCGTCGTCTGCCCACGCAGATAGGCCCCCTCGTTGAGCAGTAACGAATTGATGGTCAGATCACCCCACACCCGGCCGGTCTCTAGTATCTCCACCCGGTTGCCGGCAATGTCACCCTTGACCGCGCCAGAGATAGAGATGTTGTTGGCCTTGATACTGGCGATGACTTTGGCTCCCTCGCCAATGACCAGATTGCCGGCAATGTCAACGGTTCCCTCAAAGATGCCGTCAATGCGGATGCCGCCATCGGACTGGATGTCACCCCGGAAGTGAGCATTCGGGCCGATGATGGTCTCAATCTTGGAAATGGGAGCTATGTGGGAGGCTTTGGTCTTTTCTTTTCCAAACATAGGTGTCCCTCCTTGTAGTTAGTTGGTATCTGCTCAATAAAGTGGGGCAATGTAGCCGAGGTTTCCATACCTCGCGGGCATAACGCGCTATGGAAAGCGCGGCTACGTTAAAAGTGCCCCAGAATATTGAGATGATACGTTAGTTGGTTAGTTGGTCAGTCGGTCAATGGGGATGATATACCAACATCGGGTTTTTGTCAATTGATCCGCCAATCTGCCGATTCGTGTTCTTCGATGACAACGTCAATCCTGCCCAACGACGGCTTGACGTGCCTGGACCAACGCTTGCTTCTCTTCCTCGCCCAGCGTTCTGGGGGAAAGCCAGCCCTCGACTGGCTTGGCATAGATGCGCGTCGCGCCGCGCCCATAAAGCGCCGAGATAACGACCCCATTCCCCTCACCATCCGCCAGCGCCAGCGCGAAACTCTGATCACTGCCAGTGTCCTGAAAGGCGCTGAAACGCACCAGTCCCACGCCTTGCACGGAGTGGGCCAGGGTCGCGTCAATCTGCTGAGTGTGCGCCACCAGGCGCTCGGTGCGTGCAGTCGTCTCCGAGAGACGGGAGCCCAGGTTCTCCAGCGCCGTGGACAGGCTGGCATCCTCTCCCCCTTCGGCAAAGACATTCTCGTGGCGACGTTGCATCCGGCGCAGCCGGCTCTGCAGGTCGAGCACCCACACGATGCCGACGATCACCAGGATAGTCAGCGCAAGCGCCCAAATCAACAGCGTAACATCCATCACTCCTCCTTATCACCTCGCTTCTGCTGCAAAGGTGGGGCAGACTTTCCAGTCTGCCGCTCTGACAGGCTCGAAAGCCTGCCCCACATCCCGTCTATTCTACTTGCACCGGCCCAAGAATTATCCGGTCGCCAGCCAGGTTCCCCTCCAAGTCTACCACAGAAAGGCGATGAAGGGAAATCATCCCATACATCCCCACTTCCAGCCAATAGTCGCCCGGCGGCAGGTCGGCCGGCAGAACCAACCGGTAGGGGTCAGTGAAGGTTTGGCCCGGCAGCCACTTGGGGAACCACAGGTAGGTGGGACAAGCCCCGCCCAGGGGGGTGTAATCGTGACCGCTGACGGGGCGGCCCGCGCCGTCTATCAGGTGAATGAAAATGGTGAAACTAGCGCAGGGGGAGGCCAACGCTCGCCAGATCAATGTCAGGTGGAGAGGCTGCCCAGCCTGGGCGACCAGCGGTTCTTCCCAGATCGCCTCCCGTGTCCGCCAGCCGGCCCGCGCCCGTGCCCCCACCAGCGCCACCTGGTTGTCCAGGTTCGCCAGGGGCACGGGTACCGCGCCCCTACCGGGGGGAGTGCTGGGGTTGAGCAGAACGGTGATGGTTGCCAGTTCCGCCGTGGCGCCGCCGGTCGAGAGGGACAGTTCCGCCCGGTCGCCGCTCAGGTCAGCATAGCCCAGGCGCAGCGGGTACTCTCCCGGCGGCAGGGTAAAGGGCGCCGGCAGTTCGTATCTCTCGGCGATGATCTCGCCCGGTTGCCATTGGGGAGTGAGCAGCCGGCTGTCGGTCGTCCAGCGGGCCTCGACTGGCCCCAGTTGGGCATACGGCATCCAGATGGACTCTAGCGGCTCTGGCACACTCTGGTACAGAACCAACTCTAGCGGCTCCCCCGCCCGGACGGTATCAGTCGGCAGGTCGTATCCCAGGATGTGGACGCGATCGTCAGCCCAGACGTCGAGTGGATATGCGGGAGTCGCGTCCGTCACCGGCGGGGCGACGACCCGGTAGAAAGTGCCCTCCGGCACCAGGCGAAAGCCGGCGTCGCGCACGGTGGGACGGTAGTCGGGCAAGTAGATGGGGCCCTCCTCGATGTGGGCCCAGACCGACTCGACCCACGGGTTGGCGGTGGAGACGTAGACCAGTTTCACGTCCGCCTCGTCCAGTGTCTCTCCCTGGACGTAGATGTGAACCCACAACGGCGTCAGGTGCTCCCAGTCAGACAGGAGCACTGCGCCCTCGCCACGCCCGTCAAAGCGCTGGTAGACGGCGGCGACCCACTCCTCGGCGGCGGTAAAATCACGCAGGGAAATACCCCGTTGGAGGTTGAGCGTGGCCTGGAGGACAATCAAAATGAACAATGAACAATGAACAATGAACGATGAACAATTGCGAATGGCGAATTTTGAATTGCGGATTGGCCGGGCCAGGAGATCGGTGATGGCTAGGACACTGGGGCCGGCGGCGATGGACAGGGCAGTAAGGGGCAGTAGTAAGTAGGCCATCACGTCCTGGACGGTGTTGAGGGTAAAGAGTAGGTGGGTAATGAGAAAAATATAGATCAGGAGAGCGGGCTTGGGGGCGCGGCGGGGCAGGTAGACCAGTCCCACGAAAATGAGGATAATCACCGGTAAGAGGAACTGAAGCCGCAGGAGGGACCAAAAGACCAGTGCCCGGTCGAGTTGATCGGCCAGACCAAAATGGAAGAGGTTGCCCCGCAATCCTTGGGCGGTGATGTGTCCCCAGAACCCCTCCCAGGTGCGCATGTCGGTGGGACCGAATGGGGCGCTGGGGCTGCGCAGGGGGTAGTACAGCAGCGGCGTCAGCCCCAAAAGGAAGCAGATTGCCAGCGCCAGCAACGTGCGCCACTCTCGCAGGAAACGCGGGCGCACAGCCAGGATAAAGAGGCCATAAGCCGGGACGCCCACCAGGGTGACGGGATGATGGGTGGCGGCCAGGCCCAGCGTAACGGCAAAGGCAGCCAGGTAGCAGTCACGCCCGGTGCGCCACCAGCGGGTCAGCAGCCACAGGTGGGTGGCGGCCAGCGCCGCGCTGACGATGTGGGCATTGGCGTGAATAGAGTGCTGCCACAGGTCAGGGGCGGCGGCGAGGCACAGCGCGGCAAAGAGGGGGGCAAGGGGCGAGGGGCGAGAGATTGCGGATTGCAGGTCGTGTACGATCAAATAGACAGCGGTGACAGTCCAGGAGCCCATCGCCGCCGCCAGGAGGTTGGTGCGGAAAGGGATGGCGCCCAGTGGGATGATGGTCTGCCACAGTTTGGCCAGTAGCGTGTAAAAGGCATAGCCGGGCGGGTGGGCGATGCCCAGAATGGCGGGGATGAACTGGTACTCGGAGGGATCGCCAAAGAGGGTAGCAGGGGCGGCGGTGGCGGCGTAGAGAACGAAGACGGCTATGAATAGAAAAGTAGGGATAAAGATGCTGGATGCTGGACGCCGCATGCTAGTGGTCATCGAAAGGTCTCTCAACAGTCAATGTCAAGTTAAGGATTGTAAAGACCTGCC
>CAYQTW010000360.1:0-3820 GCA_964420485.1 uncultured Anaerolineales bacterium | reverse complement strand
CCCTCCCGCCGCCTCGCCTCCTCACCGCCTCGCCGATTCGCTGCCTCGCCGATTCGCTGACTCGCTGACTCGCTGCATTTGCCTCATGCCGCAGGTTGGTGGTATAATCTAGCCAGGAGGCGGATAATGATCAAGGTAAAAATAGACAGTATCCAGGTGAGCCTGATGTCGGAGCACCGCGTGGTCATTCTCAAGGACGTCAACGCTGAACGATACTTGCCGATATGGATCGGGCCTTACGAAGCGGATGCCATCGCCATCCGGCTGCGAAACGTCGAGATTGCCCGGCCCCTGCCCCACGACCTGCTCAGAAACGTCATCGTCGAGATGGGCGGACAGGTCTCGTATGTCGTCGTGGATGACCTGCGCAACGACACCTTTTACGCCAACATTGCTGTGAACCTGGATGGGCATCGGATAAAGATCGACTCGCGCCCCTCCGACGCCATCGCCCTGGCCGTGCGTGCCAATGCCCCTATCTTTGTCGAGGAGGACGTCATAGCGCGAGCCGGCATCACTCCAGAAACGGACGTCAGCGAAGAGGCACAGGCCCAGGATCTGTCCGTCTTTAGCGACTTTATCAACACTCTTGATCTGGATGACCTGCCCGTGCAGTAGATTGGAGATTGGTGGATTGAAGATTTGTAGATTGGGCCGTCGTCTGGGTACCGCTCCACCTCTGGCAAATCCGTCAATCTGAAATCTCTAAATCTTGATAGAATATGGCAACTCCTGACAAGATGATTCCTCACAACGTCGAGGCCGAGGAGGCGGTTCTCGGTTCCCTCCTCATTGACCCAGAAGCGTTGTTTCGTGTTTCTCCCTTTCAGAAGGGGGAGGATTTTTACATCCAGAAGAACGCCTGGATTTATGAAGCCATCTTGGCGCTCCACGAGCGGCGCGAGCCAATTGATTTTGTCACGCTGTGTGACGAATTGGAGCGCCGGGGACAACTGGCAGAGATCGGTGGCGCGGCCTACATCACCCGCCTCATCAACGCCGTGCCCAGCGCCATCCACATCGAAGCCTACGGCCACATTGTCGAACATGCCGCCATTCGCCGGCGTCTGATCGGCGCGGCCAGCCAGATCGCGCAACTGGCCTATCGGGAAACCGAGGATATAGACCAGACGATTGACCAAGCCGAGCAGGAACTCTTTAACGTTTCCCAACGCCGCATCACCCGTGACCTGGCTCCCATCCAGGAGGTCATCCGCCGCTACTATGACCGCATCGAGTACCTCTACGCCCACCAGGGCGAGCCATTGGGGGTGCCTACCGGCTTTGTTGACATAGACCGGTTATTGGGCGGGTTGCAACGCTCCGACTTTGTTCTCATCGCCGCCAGACCATCGGTCGGAAAGACGAGCCTGTGTCTCTCCGTCGCGCGAAACGCTGCCCGCCACGGCCAGCACGTGGCCATCTTTAGTCTGGAGATGTCGGCCGAGCAGGTTGTGCAGCGCATAGTGGCCGCCGAAACGGGGATTGACTCCCAGAGGCTGCGGATGGGAACTCTGCGGGAGGAGGAATGGCCCCTCTTTGTCCAGGCCACCGGCAAACTCGCCGACCTGCCCATCTTTATTGACGATACCCCTTCCATCTCGGCCTTGCAACTGCGAACCAAGTCCCGCCGTCTCCACGCCGAGCACGGGCTGGACCTCATCCTCGTGGACTATTTGCAGCTGATGACCGGGAACGTGCGCTCCGAAAACCGGGTGCAAGAGGTCTCTTACATCTCTCGCTCGCTCAAGGGACTGGCGCGAGAACTGGACCTGCCCGTGGTGGCCGCCTCCCAACTCTCCCGTGCCGTCGAGCAACGCAGCGATAAAAAGCCGGTATTAGCAGACTTGCGAGAGAGTGGCTGCCTGACTGGCGACACGCTGGTGCAACTGGCCAATGGGCAGCGAGTACCCATTGGACAACTATCTGAACAGGGCAAACCGGCGCTGGTGATGGCATTGAATGAAGCGACCTGGAAACTGGAACCGATTGAGGCACGCAAGGCATGGTCAGTTGGCGTAAAGCCCGTGTTTCGACTTTGCACCCAGTTGGGGCGCGAGGTCCGGGCCACAGCCAACCACAAATTCCGTACTTTGAATGGTTGGAAGCGCCTCGACCAACTGGAATCAGGGGAACACATCGCACTTCCGCGCTCGTGGGAACATTTACCTACGCTAACGGCGACGATGAGCAATGCGGAGGTGGCACTACTTGGTCATCTCATTGGTGATGGGTGCACCCTGCCCCGCCATGCGGTGCAGTATACCACGAACAGCCGGGAACTGGCCGATACAGTTGTAGGACTGGCAATCGAGGTGTTTGGGGATGAAGTGACTCCCCGTGTGGAGCGGCAGCGCAATTGGTGGCAAGTCTTTTTGAGTGCAACCGCTCACTTGACGCGCGAGACGCGGAATCCGGTGGCCGAATGGATGGATGATCTGGGGGTGTGGGGTTATCGCTCTCATGAGAAATTCGTCCCTGCCAGATTGTTTGAGCAATCACCTGAAATCATCAGCCAGTTCTTGCGTCACCTATGGGCCACCGATGGAACTCTGGGTGTGTTTGGGCGAAAGAAGCCCAGGGCATTTGTCCGCTACCATACAAGTAGCCAGAAACTTGCCCTGGGCGTTCAGCATTTGCTTCTCCGTCTGGGTATCGTGGCGCGTGCGTTCCGTGTTCCTCAAGGGCACAAAGGGCGTGACCAGTGGCACGTGACCATTACCGGCAAGCCCGATGCGATAAAATTCATCAAGCAAGTCGGTATCGTTGGCCCAAAGGCGGACAAAGTGCTTGCCATAAAAGAGTTCTACAGACACCGGGAGCACAATACCAACAGAGACGTGATTCCCAAATCTGCGTGGCGCTCTTTGGTGGAGCCCGCTCGACAGGCCATCGGAATGAGCACGCGCGCGATGCAGGCCGCGATGGGGACACATTACTGTGGCACTGGTCTGTACAAGAGCAATCTGAGCCGCGCGCGTGCGCTTCGAGTGGGACAAATTGTACAGAGTGATGCTTTGGTATGCCTTAGCCAGAGCGATATTTATTGGGATCAGGTTGCGAGTATTGAGCCTGATGGCGTGGAGGAAGTGTTTGACCTGGAGGTGCCGGGCCACCACAACTTTGTGGCCGGGGATGTTATTCTCCACAACAGTTTGGAGCAGGACGCGGACGTGGTCATGTTCATCTACCGCGACGAGTTATACCACCCCGACACCGAGAAGCAGCACATCGCCGACATCATCATCGCCAAGCACCGCAACGGTCCCACCGGCACCGTACAACTCTTCTTCCGCAACCGGCTGGCCCAGTTCCTCGACGCTGAGACGCACCAGCAGCCGGTAGAGTTCGCATAGTGTCCAGTGTGAAAACTTGCGACCGGCCCAACATCTTTATCCTATACGAACAGAACATTGGCCTGCTTACCCCGCCCATCGCCGACGAACTGCGCCAGGCCGAGCAGACCTACCCGGCCGGGTGGATCGAAGAGGCGTTCCGCGAGGCCGTCTCGCTGAACAAGCGTAGTTGGCGGTACATCCGCGCCATCCTGGAGCGCTGGCGCACCCAGGGGAGGGGAGAGAGGTATCTGCTCAATAAAGTGGGGCAATGTAGCCGAGGTTTCCATACCTCGCGGGCATAACGCGCTATGGAAAGCGCGGCTACGTTAAAAGTGCCCCAGAATATTGAGATGATACGGAGAGAGGATAGTGGGCGCTTCCGCTTGTCGCTGCTGATAGAGTAAGGTATAATAACATAGCGGAGAGATATCTTCTCAACAAAGTGGGGCAATGTAGCCGAGGTTTCCATACCTCGCGGGCTG
>CAYQTW010000359.1:1737-3845 GCA_964420485.1 uncultured Anaerolineales bacterium | reverse complement strand
CGTCCCGGCGACCCTCGCGGTAGGCGCGGTCGCGGGTGTCGCGGAGCGTCCGGGCGATGGTCTCTAGTTCGGTGGTCAGTTGGCCGCGCACCAGTTGGTCAATGCGCTCCCGGTCTCCACGGCCCAGGCGCAGCAGGCGCGCCCCAGGGATGGCCTCGGCCCGCTCCTGTGCTGCCTTCCGTTCCAACCACAGCGCTGAGACAAAGAGCGCCAGCGCCGACGGAACGGCGCATAAGAGTTGCACGACTGCTGCGATCTTGTCGGCCGTGGTGGCGATGGGCAGGAAGTAGTAGACGACCAGCGAACCGATCAGGATGAGGGCGCCGATGACCTTGAGCCAGGGCACGACCCGCTCCCACCAGCGGACGATGGGCGGCTGGGGTGGCTTCCGTTTGCCCAGCAGCCGCTCGACGCGGGCGGAGATACCGGCGGTGCGCGCGTCGGCGTAGCGGCGGAGCGCTCCGCGCATCCGCGCCGCGTTGGATGGCGACTTCTCCTCGGCGACGGGGGTCGCTGCCTCCTGGGTCAGCCCGGGCAGCCCGTAGTCGGCCTCCAGTTGCTGGACGAACTCTTGCCACTCGGCCTCGGTCGAGAGTTGGCTCATACGCCGCTCCATTTCGACCTCGGCCAACATGGCCTCCAGTTCGGCTTGCTTGCGGGCCACCTCGACCGCTTCCTCGACCGGCAGGACGGTGACGTAGCGCACCCCCTCCAGCGCCAGGCCAAGCGATTCGGTGAGTGGTTCCAGCGCCCGGCGCACCTCGGCCGCCAGTCGCTCGTTCACTGCGCCACTGGTGAGATCCTCGGCGGCCCAGCCCGCGACCGCCTGGCGCACGGCCCCTTCGATGCCCGCGCTGAGACGCTGCGCCAGCGCTGCTCCGGTGGTGCCGCTTCCGCCGCGCACGAACTGGGCGTAGAATCGCTGTGGGTCGGCCACGCGCGCGGTGATGCCGCAGGTGACGTCCACCCACTCTCCGTCGCCGGAGCGCAGGTGTGGCACCGGCACCAGGAGCGGCATGGAGCCGGTCGGGATGACGGCGAACTGCCAGTCGCTGACGCGGCCCAAGAGCCTGCGCCAGAGGCCGACGACCTTGTGGCGACCGGGCGGCAGCGTGCGCGCCTTGCCCTTGCCGTCCATGACCAGCCCGGTGTGACCCGGCCCCACCTCCAGCCGTTTGGCGATGAGGCCGGGCAGGTTGGCCAGCGTGAGATGCCGGCCGATGGTTATCGTACTTTGCGAATCGTTCATCAGACACCTCCATAGACGTGAAAGCGTGAAACGTGAAGACATAGCGTTCCTGTGTTGAACTCCCTCTCTAGTGTCATCGGCGCCTTTCAACGCCGTCAGCGATCCACCTCCCGCATCAGCAGCGGGTCGAGCACCTTGAGTGCCACCTCCCGGTCGAGCGTGGTGTCCAGCGCGCGGTAGACGGTGGCGAAGCCGCCCTTACCCAGTTCTTCGAGTATGTGATATTTGCCTAGTTGTTGTGCACCTTCAGCCATTATCACACCTCCTCAGTCTGCTGGCACACCTCACGGGTGTAAGGTGCCGTCCCATGTTCCTAGACTCAGGGACGCGGAGAAAAATAATTCCCCCACCTGCTTTCGACTGCATGGCAAAACCCGCCAGATTTCGGTGGTGAATTGACGATTTTTGCACGTTTTGGCCTTCCAAGTCTGATGGCTTGGGGTATTTTGTTTCTTCCGAGCCCCTCAAAGTCGCACCGTCGAGTGATAAGATCATGTTCACCACTCTTCTAGCAGGCGAGATTCCTCCGGCCAACTACAATAGGTCCGATTTTCAAACCAGACTGTGTCCCCGGTGATGTCCGTCAAATGTGTGCCGTCGGGATTCACAGAGAAATTGCGACGTCGGTCCTTTTCGACTTCTATTGAGAAGACCAGTTTGCCGTCAATTGTCCAAAGAATCCCCCATCCATTTCCTACATCCGGCGAGAGTCTCTTGAAACTAGATCCATCCGGCTTTACAACGCTCAAGTAGGATCCGTCAGCATCAGACGAATAGAAGGCGATATATTCTCCATCTGGCGACCAATGCACGTGCCCTGCCCAACCAGCGTTGGTGGTTATCTGATGCTGGGAAGTAC
>CAYQTW010000359.1:0-1727 GCA_964420485.1 uncultured Anaerolineales bacterium | reverse complement strand
CCATCCACATTCATGACCCACACTTCGCCAGTTCCACTTCTTTCCGACCTGAAGGCAATCTTCGTGCCGTCAGGCGACAAAGAGGGTTGACCACTGTGAGCAAGGTCAGTAGTAAGACGACGTTTGTTGCTGCCATCAATGTCTGCCACGTAGATCTCTGCTATGTCGTCGAACGTGATTTGTACATCTCCGTTGGTATCGCTATATTCTTCAAACACAACCCGGCTACAATCCTTTGATACTTGTCCCCCAGTCGAATTGTCCGTCAATAGTCTCCTGGAACTGTCGCTGTACTCAACGTACAGACTTAAGCTAGGTGTCTGAGGGTCTCGGCGCTCTGACCAGAAAAGACCAACTGGGTATGCTGGCGGTGCTGTGAATGCAGGTTCAGTCGTCGCCGTTGGCGGGCGGGAAGCCATCGGCGTCATCAACCCTCCTCCAGCAATCAATACTGCAATGACACCGACCATCACTACCAGCGCCCCCAACGCCCAGGCCCACCCTGGCACATGCCTGCGTTTCGGTGGCGGCATCTCCTTGCGCAGCGGGACAGCGACTGGAGGCACTACCGGCTTCTCCACCAAGGCTTGCTTTGCCTCAGCCGCCTGGACGGCTTCAGGTTCTGGCGATGCTTCCTCCGGCGGTGCAACCCTTAATCGCTCCAATAACGCCTTTGCTTCCCCATCCCCCGGCGCCATCTCCAGCCACTTTTGCGCGGCCACGCGGGCCACATCCACTTGCCCTGCCCGCTCCGCCGCCAACGCCTGCTCCCGCCACTGGGCCGCCCACTGCGCCCGCTCGGCCCGCGCCTGGGCCTCGGCTGCCTGCTGGCGCAATGCGCTTACGTCGAGATAGTCAGGGTTCTGCACGGCAATCTCCTGCGCCAATCCCAATGCCTGCTCCCAGTCCTCCGCCGCCAACGCCGCCTGCAACATCTGGTAGGGCTCCGCCAGCGGATCGGCGGCCCGCGCGGCCAGCGCCTGCAGGTCGGCGGCGAAGGCGCCTGCGCTGGCGTAGCGATCGGCCGGGTCTTGCGCCAGTGCCCGCTCCAGCAACTCCTCTACCTCCGGCGGCACACCCTCCGGCCACTGCGCCGGGTACTCGTGCGGCTGGAAATGGGCCATCATCACCGCCGGAGAAGTGTCTCCCTTGAATATCGGTTCCCCTGTCAGCATCTCAAAGAGCACGCAGCCGAGCGCGTATACGTCGGTACCGGGCCCGGCCCCTTTCTCCTCCCACACCTCCGGCGCGATGTAGGCCGCGGTGCCGACTATGCCTCCCCCGGTCGAGCGGGCGAGGATGGAACTCTCCGCCGCCTTGACCAGCCCAAAGTCGGTCACCACCGCCTCCCCACGGGCATTGAACAGGACGTTGGTTGGCTTGACGTCGCGATGCACAAAGCCTCGCCCGTGGGCATAATCCAGCGCCCCGGCCATCTGCTGCACGACTTTCACCGCCTCCTCGAAGGGCAGGCGTTCAGGGCCGGGAGGACCAAGGGTTTGCCCCCCGTGCGGGCTCCCCTCCCGAGACGTGATGGGACTGTCGGTCACAGAGCACGCCGAGAAGGTAACTTCGCGGCTTGCTGCCCCTAAAACTGTGACAGGAACCGCAGGTCGTTTTGGTAAAACAGGCGGATGTCTTCGACCTGGAAGCGGAGCATGGCCATGCGTTCAATCCCAAGACCGAACGCGAACCCGGTCACCTTTTCTGGGTCGTAGCCCACCTCG
>CAYQTW010000358.1:0-3863 GCA_964420485.1 uncultured Anaerolineales bacterium | reverse complement strand
CGGCCGAGGGCCGCAAGCCCAACGGCACAGGCCGCAGCCAGGGCAACCGCTCGCGTAGCACGGCGGCGTTGACCGGCGTGAGCGGGCAGAGACGCAGCGATTCGGGGTCCGGCCCCAGCGCCTGCCCCTCGAACCCGGTCGCGTCGCCCAGAACCGAGAGATACTTTTCTCCACCGCTCCGCACCAAAACAAAAGAGGTGTCGTTCCAGTCAACCACCGAGTGGGGATAAATTGTCAACCCCCTCAACTGTTCCAAATCCATCTCGTCCTCCAATTCGCTCACTCGACAATGTCATCAAGTTAAGCGCCGTCGGTTGAGTAACGACTTGGGCTGAGTAACCGAAGGCGTACCGAAGCCAGCGTATCGAAACCACGGCGCGGCCCATGCAGTGCGAAATCCGTTGCAAAAGCCGCTCGCTTGGTCTCGATACGGCCCTTCGGGCCTACTCGACCGGCGCTCGCTTCCTTAACCTGATGACATTGGCTCATCGGGCCTACTCGACCAGCGCTCGCTTCCTTAACTTGATGACATTGGCTCACTCGAACTTGTACGCTCGTTTCGCCAGCCCGTATGCCAGCTCTGCGACCATCTCCCGCGCGTCCTCCTCGTCCACAACCGCCCGCACGACCAGTCCCGCCAGCCAGTTCGCGCTCATGCGCCGCCATAGATCGTGCCGCGCCGAAATCGTGGGGAAAGCGCGGGTGTCATCCGTAAAGCCGACGGTGTTGTACAGCCCGGTCGTCTCCATCACTTGGTTAAAATAACGTGTCATCCCATTGATGCTATCGTGGAACCACCAGGGCGGGCCGAGTTTGAGCGCGGGATAGTGCCCGGCCAGCGGGGCCAGTTCGCGGGTGTAGGTGGATCCGTCCAACGTAAAGACGACAAAGGTCAGGCGCGGGTCGTTGCCGTACTTGTTCAGTAGCGGGCGCAAGTTGCGCGTGAACTCGGCCCGGAACGGGATGTCGGCCCCCATATCCGGCCCCAACCGGTCAAAGAGCGGCTGGTTGTGATTGCGGTACGAGCCGAAATGCACCTGCATCACCAGCCCGTCCTCGATGCTCATGCGCGCGCTCTCCATCAGCATGTGGCCGAAAAAGCGGGCCGCATCCTGGGTGTCGGCCTCACCGCGCAACGCCCGCTGGAAAATCCACTCCGCCTCTTGCGGGGTCAGCTCGCCGGTGGCGAGGCTGGTGCCGTCGCTGTCACTGGCGACCGCGCCCAGTTCTTTGAAGAAAGCGCGCCGCCCCTCCAATGCCCGAATCAGTGCGGAGTAAGAGTTGACCTCGATTCCCGTCAGGTCGCTCAACTTGTCAACGTTCTGCCGCCAGTCCGGCCTCAACAGGTGAACCACGTCGTCGGGGCGGAAGGTGGGGCGGATGTCCCCCTGCCAGCCGGAATCCCAGATGGCCTGGTGATAGCGCAGCGAGTCGGTGGCAAAGTCGGTGGTGCAGAGCACCTCGATGTTGAACCGCTCGAACAGGGCGCGGGGGCGGAACTCGGGCGAGTTCAGTTTGGCCTCCAGTTGATCGTAGATGCTTGGGGCCGTCGCTCCGGTCAGCTTTTCCTCAATGCCAAAGACCTGGTCAAACACGTATGCCAGCCAGACGCCAGTCGGCGTGCCGCGAAAGAGATAAAAATTCTCGGCGAAAAGCTGCCAAATTTTACGATGATCCCGCTCCCCGGCGCCGGCGGGAACGCCCAACGATTCCAACGCAATCCCCTGCGAGTAGAGCATACGAAAGACATAGTGATCGGGGATGATGAGTAACTCGGCCGGCGTGCCAAAGGTACCGTTTTCATCGGCAAAGAGACTGGGATCCACGTGCCCGTGCGGACTGATGATGGGTAAGGGCCGCACCGCCTCGTACAGTTCCCGCGCGATGCGCCGCTGTGCCGGGTCGGGGTCGAAATATCGGTCCGGGGACAGTCGCCATTGGGAGTGTGCCATGGTTCTACACCTGACGCAGATGCGCGATGCTCCGCTGGGCCGCCGTGTCGGCGTCGGGCAGCGGCATGAACTCGCCGGAGATAAAGCCCTCGTAGCCGGTGGCGGCGAGTGTGTCCAGAATGGACTTGAAATCCAGGTGGCCCGCCCCAGGATACCAGCGATTGGAATCGGCCACGTGGAAGTGAAAGATGCGGTCACCGCAGACGCGGATTGATTCCTCGATCACCGATTCCTCAATGTTCATGTGAAAGGTATCCAGCAGCAACCCCATATTGTCCGCGCCCACCCGCTCCAACAGATCTAGCCCCTGGGCCGCGTTGTTGATCAGCGTAGTTTCATAGCGGCAGATGGGTTCCAGCGCCAATCGCACACCATAAGGTTGCGCCGCAGCACAGCATTGCTGCAATGCCTCCACTAACCAGTCCATCGCCTGGGCGTGATCCACCCCCGGCTTGACGATGCCGCGCAGCAGGCCGATGATGATGACGGTTCGACCAGGCTCACCGCAGGCAGCCCCAGTCTGGGCGGCAAAGGGGACGTGAGAGATAGTCCGCTCGACCGCCGCAGCGCGCACCGCCGGGTCAGGGTCGGTGAACGACAATCCCTCTTCGCCCCAGGCCTGCCCGGTGCCAATGGCCGGCACAACCAGTCCGTGCGCCGAGACGACGCGCGTCAGTTCATCGCCGTCCACCAGCTTGGGGTCGCGGATAGCAAGTTCGACGCCGTCATAGCCCCAGCCGGCGATCTTGGCGACGTTGGTTTCAAAGTCACCCTTGAAAGCGACCGCCTGAAACTGCGCAGCGTGGGTTGAAAGAATAATGGAGAGATTCATATCGTTGTCCTGGTTTGGAGGCCTGACAGGTCTTAAAGACCTGTCAGGCCCGTGTAGTGAACAATTACATCCGGCAGGTGATCTTACATTCCTTGCGGTCCGTCTGTAACGCGATGATGTTTTCGGGCACCTCTTCCAGAGTGATCTTTTTGGTGGACATCTTGGTCATATCCATCCCACTCGCCATGCAGTCAATGACGCGCGGGAACGTGCCGTGCCCAGAGTGACCCTGCGAGCCGACGATGCTCGCCCGCCGCACCTGCAACACCTCACCGGTGACGGGCATCTTGGCCTCGGCGCGGGCCGTCACGACGATGGTGCTGTTCAGCGTGCGGCCCTCCCAGATGACGCGCTCAATGTCCGGGTAAACAATCTCTGGCAACCCAGTCGCCTCCATAAAGAGATCGGCCCCCATGCCATCGGTCAGTTCCAGCACCCGATCGGCAAAATTCTCCTCGAGTGGGTTGATGGCATAGTCCGCCCCCATCGCCAGCGCCAGTGCGGCGCGCTCTGGCTGCGGCTCGGAAATAATCACCTTGGAGGCTCCCGCCTGCTTGAGGATCGCGCAGGCCGCGACCCCAATCGGCCCGCCGCCCAGGATGACGACCCGGTCGCCGGGGCGAATGCCGCCGCCGCGCTCGATCACGGCGTTGTAAGCTACGCTGGTCGGCTCCGTCAGGCTGCCGGCCAAAAAGATGTCGTCCCCCTCGTAGACATCGGCCAACGGCTCCAGGCTCCACAGCGTCTTGGCCGGCAGGGCGATGTACTGGGCGAACGCGCCGTTGACGTTGAAGCCGATTTCGTCCAGGTTCTCGCAGTGATTGGGGTAGCCATCGGCGCACGGTTTACAATGTCCACACCACAGCATCTCCTCCGTGGTGACTCGCTCCCCTCCCTTGAAGGGCTTGTTGGTGCGCTTGTCGCGCGCGTCCTTGCCGGCCTCGACGACGACGCCAGAGAGTTCGTGCCCCAGGATGCAGGGGAAGCCGGTGAGACCGGGGTAGTAGATGTAGCCATCGTCGCCGGCCTGCGCCATGTGGACGTCCGAGCCGCAGATACCGCAGGCCTTGACCTGCAAC
>CAYQTW010000357.1:0-3874 GCA_964420485.1 uncultured Anaerolineales bacterium | reverse complement strand
TCCCCCACCCCCGAACCGAAGACCCTCGTCGTCTGCCTGCCCGATGAACCTGACAGCCTCTACCTCTACAGCGCCGAGATAGAGGCGCGGTCACCGTGCCCCTACGCCGCCCAACACGTCTGGCAAGCCATCTACGACGGGCCGTTAGACAGCCGCTCCTACGCTCACCAGCCGGTCATTCTCACCCGCCTCCCCAGCCTGACCGACGGCGCCGCTGCCGTGAAAGCGATTCCCGTCCAGACCGGCGACCGCGTGCTCGCCGCCAACGGAGAGGTGGTCGAACTGGCCCCCGGCGTGATGGTTGAGGACGCCAACGGACAGCGCGTGGTCTTTGACGGCACGCCCATCCTGATGCAGCGCATGGTTGTCACCTTTACCCTTCGCCTCGACCTCTTCTGGGCCGACGGCGCACTGCTCACCGCCGACGATTCGGTGTTCTCCTTCGAACTGGCCGCCGACCCCGCCACCCCGACCGACAAGCACATCGTCAAGCGCACCGCCGATTACCGCGCCGTGGACGGGCACACAGTCGTCTGGAGCAGTGTCCCCGGATTTCTGGATCGCGCCTACTATCTCAACTTTTGGCATCCGCTGCCCCGCCACGCCTGGGGACACCTCTCCGCCGCCGAGTTGCTCAACACAGAGATAGCGACGCGGCAGCCCCTGGGCTGGGGACCTTTTGTCATCAGCGCATGGGTGAGCGGCGACCACATCACCGCCGTGCGCAACCCCCTCTACTGGCGCGCCCCCGAGGGCCTGCCTCACGTGGACGTGCTCACTTTCCGCTTCATCCCCGACCCGGCCACGCTGGCAGGGGAACTCTTGGCCGGCCGCTGCGACGTGGTCACGCACGAGGGCGCGGAGGCGGTGCGCACCGCGCTGCCCGACCCGTCTCAAGTCGCGGCGCTCTCGACCTACGATGCTCGTTGGGAACTCTTGGCCTTTGGCATCAGCCCGGTAGGGGCACGGTCACCGCGCCCCTACGACCGGCCCGACTTTTTCGAGGATGTGCGGGTGCGGCAGGGAATTGCGCTGTGCATAGACCGGCAGGCGCTGGAGCCAACCGGCCGCGTGTCGCACAGTTACCTCCCGCCCGAACACCCCCTCTACGCCGGCGACGCGCTGACCACCTGGGGTTACGACCGGGAGGCCGGACAGAAACTCTTGGCGACCGCTGGCTGGTACGACGAAAACGGCGACGGTGTGCGTGAAGCGCACGCCATCCCCGGCATCGCCGACGGCACGCCGTTCCAGGTCACCTACAGCACGACCGATGACCCGCTGCGCTTCCAGACAGCCCAACTCATCCAGGCCAATCTGTCCGCGTGCGGCATCCAGGTCAGCGTGGAGACCAATTTCCCCGAGGAATTCTTTGCCCCCGGGCCGGAGGGGGCGCTTTTTGGCCGCCGGTTCGACCTGGCGCAATTCTCATGGCGGGCTGCATCCGATCCGTTGTGCGACCTATTCTTGAGCAGCCAGATACCCGACGCGGGCCACTGGGACAGGCCCAACGTCGCCGGCTTTCTCGACGACGAATACGATACCGCCTGCCTGTCAGCGCTGGAGGCCCTCCCTGACAATGCGGTAGGGGCGCGGTCACCGCGCCCCTACGCCGCCGGACACGTCGAGGCCCAGCGTATCTTTTCCGAGCGGTTGCCGGTACTGCCGCTCTTCCAGCGCCCGCAGATCACCCTCGCCCGCGCATCAGTCACCGGCCTGGTCCCTGACCCCACTGAGCCTTCCGAACTGTGGAACGTCGAACAATTCGACCTGCGCCCCTGACCTACCTCACAAACTAACCGCTACGCCTCCACCCACGGTACCGCCGACATTGAGAACTGGCGGTGGACACTCACGTTCATCTGCTCCCATCGAACTCTCTCTGGACTGTGGCTTCGATTACCCGCACAATGCCCAGCGCGTGCCGCTCCACCCGCTGCACCTCGAATCCCGCCTTCACCACAGCCCGCGTCGTCTCCCGGTTCAGGTGACACTCACGGCTCCAGGATTTCCACACCGGGTGAAGTACATCCGTCAGCCAGGCTCCCAGACGATCACTACCCCGGGTATGCTCTAGCAACACCAACCGCCCGCCAGGACGCAGCATGCGCCGCACTTGGGCCAGCGCCCGCGCCGGGTCGGCGACGGAGCAGAACATCAGCGAGGCCGCCACTATATCGAAACTGCCGTCGGCGAAGGGGAGGCGCTGCACGTCGGCCTGAACCAGCGATGCAGGAAACTGTGCGCGGCGGCGGGCTGCCTGCGCCAGCATCTCCCCACTGACATCGCAGCCCGTCACGCGAGCCTCTGGCCCGTAGAGCGGCAGGTTGATACCCGTGCCGGTTCCCACTTCCAGTACGTTGCCGCAGAGGGGGGAGAATGCCCGCCGCCGCAACCGCCGAAAAATCAACCATTCCAGCGGCAGCATGCCCAGGTCATAGCCAGAAGCCAGTCCATCAAAGACGCTCATGTTTCACACAGCGACCGCAACACTGCCAGGTTCTCCCTATCCTCGTGCAGATCACCGCTCTTGGGCGTCTCCAGCAGGCCCGGCAGTCTCGCCAACCGGGGATCGTTTATCACGTGGCGGAACCCCTCCAGGCCGATGTGCCCCTTGCCGATGTGCGCGTGCCGGTCCTTGCGCGTCCCCAGGTCGTACTTGCTGTCGTTGAAGTGCAGCGCCTTGAGCCGCTCCAGGCCGATGATGCGGTCGAATGCCTCCATTGTCGCCGCGTACCCCTCCGGCGTGCGCAGTTCGTAGCCCGCCGTAAAGACATGGCACGTATCCAGGCACACCCCCAGTCGCTCCCCCTGCGGCGCGTGCTCCAGCAGCCAGGCCAACTGCTCAAAGCGGTAGCCCAGATTGGTGCCCTGCCCGGCGGTGGTCTCTAGCAAGATGCGGGCGCACAAGCCCGGCGTGGCGGCATGCACCTCCCCCAGCGCCTGCGCCACCCGCGCCAGTCCCACCTCCTCGCCCGTGCCCACGTGCGAGCCCGGGTGCAGCACCAGCCAGCCCACGCCCAGCGCCTCGCACCGCTCCAGTTCAATGATCAGCGTATCGCGTGAGCGTGTCCACAGCGCCTCGTCAGGCGAGGCTAGGTTGAGCAGGTAGGAGGTATGGGCCACCACCGGCTGAATGCCCGTCTCCTCGGCCTTTTCCTTAAAGCGCGCAATGTCCTCCCCGGTCAGCGGCTTGACGGCCCAGGAGCGGTTGGACTTGACAAAGATCTGCATCGCGTCGCAGCCCACCGACCGGGCGCGGTCGAACGCCTTGTGCAGCCCACCGGCGATAGATTCGTGAGCACCGAGTCGCATTATGCCTCCTCCGGTCAATCTGGTCTCTCTCGTTTTGATCATGCCGCCACCACATGCCGATCCAGGCCCAAGTATACACCCATCTCGCCGCCGGGCAAGTGGACAATCGAGATCGCGTTTCTGGTGAGAGCGGGCCTGTCAGCAGGGTGAGGCTGGCAGGCTCACAGTGACCGGCCCGGCCGGGGTGTGCCCCGGCCGGGCCGGTGGGTTTCAGGGAACGATCCGGCGCCGCCTCTTCAGGGCGGCGCGCCCCCAAGTGGTTCAGTGATTGCGCACCACCTCATTACCTTGTGACTGATACACCAGCCGCAACCGCTACAGACACAAAGACCTGGGGAGGACGTATTTCAGACGCTCAAGCCCACTTTTGTGGGAGGCAATTTGACAACTGAGCAAAGTCGTGCTTAACTTCCAGACAGCACAGCAACTGATCTGGAGGAGAAGCATGATACGCACAGCATATAGGGTCATCTACCTGATCGTTCTGGTAGCGGTTTTGGCTCGCCTGTTGGTCTATCCGGCTGGGTGGGAGGAGGAGCGTCTGCCAGTATCGCTCCTG
>CAYQTW010000356.1:0-3925 GCA_964420485.1 uncultured Anaerolineales bacterium | reverse complement strand
GATCTTCCCTGCGCTCACGTACCAGACCTCTATCAACCTGTTTGAAAATCAGGACAGTCTGGCCAATTTGAATACGGTCGCTATCAATTAGCCTGGCCCGTCCGATGCTTCTGTTGTTCACATAGGTCCCACTGGCGGAACCCAGGTCGTAGATGGTAAAAGTCTGCCCCTCCAACCGCACCTGGGCATGCTGACGCGAGGCGGTCGTGTCATCCAACACGATGTCACAGGATGGATCTCGACCGATAGTGGTGATTTCGCCCTGGCGAAACTCCATGCCAGCGTGTGTCCCGGAGAGAAGCACCAGCCAGGCCAGTTCCTGCGGTTGCGCTGGTCGCAGTATCTCGGTCTTTTCCATCCTGGGTGGTGGAGCCGCGGGCAACTGCGGCGCGACTGGCTCTGTGAACACCGGGGGTGGCGTGGACGGTGGCGGAGGGGGTGCGGCCACGACTGCGGCGGCCTGTTGAGCATCCCGTTGGGCGCAGTAGGGGCAGTGGTCCCACGAGGGATGCTGCGGCTGCCCGCAGACCGGGCAGTATGCCACTGCTGTGCCTACCGTCCTGCCCTTCCAGATACGCCCTAGACTCACCAACCCAGACTGCGCAGATCGCCACAGCCAGATGGCGACACCCACGAAAGCAAGAGCTAGGCCAATCAGCAACCAATCCATGTCAGTTATCGCTCCAACCACACAGAAATCTGCACATGCCTCTACCCCTCCACCCGCAACATCGTCCGCCCAAGTTGAATCTGGTCCCCCGGCCTCAACACCTGTGGGCTGAAGATGCGCAAGCCGTTGACGTAGGTGCCATTGGCTGAACCGAGATCCTCAATCCAGTAGTACCCCTCGCGCCGCACCACCCGCGCATGCTCGCGGGAGATCTCCTGGTCACCAGAGTTCACGTCGTGCCGGTTCAGTGGGGTAGTCCCTGCCTTGAGGGAGATCACTACCCCATCCTTACGCACCAGCCGCAGCGCGCCTGGCACGGGAGCAGGCGGATACTGGTAAGACGATGGCGCGGCAGCCGGTGTAGCCGCCGCAGCAGGCGCCGGGGCGGCCTCACCACCGTGCATCGGGGCCGTGTACCCCAATGCACGCGCCATCTCCTCCGCCGTGCGGAAACGCCGGTTGCGGTCTTTATCCAGTGCCCTCATGATGACGCTCTCAATTGCAGGCGGCACGTTGGGATTGATGTGGCTCGGAGGGCGGGGATATTCCTGAATGTGCTTATCCACCACAGCCAGAAGATTATCGGAGACGAAGGGACAACGACCAGCGACCATCTCGTATAACACTACTCCCAACGAATAAAGATCACTGCGGCCGTCAATAGGATGCCCCTTAGCCTGCTCGTAGGACATGTAAAGCGGCGTGCCGATCAGCCAGCCGCTGGCGGTACGCGTCACCGACTGCGCCAACCGGGCGATGCCAAAGTCGCCCAACTTTACCTGCCCGTCCGAAGAGAGGAATATGTTCTCAGGCTTGATGTCCCGATGATAGACACCCATCTGATGGGCGTACTGGAGCGCATCGCAAACCTGCCCCGCAATCGTGACCACCTGATCCGGCGCAAGAGGCTGCCCGGGATACATGCGATCCCGCAGCGTGCCCCCGTCCACAAACTCCATCACCAGGTAGAGCACGCCGTTGCTTTCACCGCCTCCATAGACACGCACGATGTAAGGGTGACGCAACAACCGGGCGATATCCTCCCCTTCTTTCTTGAACTTGTCACGCAGGTAGGGATCATACTGACGAAGCACCTTGACAGCCACCACCTGTCCATCCTGCCTGGAAACGGCTTTGTAGACTACAGCCGCCCCGCCACCACCCAACGTCTCAATACGCTCATAGTCGCCAAAGTCATACACCCGCTCTACAGGCGCCTTCGGCGGCGTGACCATAGGCAATGGGGAAGGAGTGGGCACGGGCTGACCAGCAACCTTCAAGACGAAGACTGAAGGGCCGATTTGAATCTGATCTACACCCGGCTGGATCACGCACTGGGCAATACGTTGGCCGTTGACCCAGGTGCCGTTGGTACTGTCCTGGTCATACAGCACGTACTGCCCATCAGTGAAGGCCAGGAGAGCATGCTTCCACGACACCAGATCGTCATCCAGGCGAATGTCACACTCCGGGCTGCGTCCGATGTGTACCTGCTCGCCCTTGAGTACAAGTTCCTGTCCAGCCCGGGGGCCGCCAATGCAGGCCAAGCGGGCTGTCGGAAAGCGTTGGAAGAATGTCCCTTCCGGACTCACAGGAGTATGACAGAAGGGACATTCCTTCTGTCCTGGCATCAACGGACGACTACAATGAGGGCACTTCGTCGGCGGCCTGCCCTTCTGCCGGGAAGCAAACCAGATCAACAGACCAATGCCTGCTGCTACTACGATGACAACTAGAATCAAGACTTTCCAGTCCATGGGACATACCCCCTCAGGCCCGTGCTGGCATAGAGACCGGATCTATGTTCTGGTGGCTTCGGGCGTGACCTCGTCTGGGTGCGAGTTTTGCATTGCCTCCCGCCTGAACCATTCATCTATCAGTGCCTTCTTGAACCTCCACGCCCGCCCCACCTTCACCGCCGGAATCTCCCCCGCCTGCGCCAGTTTATATACCGTCGCCTCCGCCAGCCGGAGATACTGGGCGACCTCCTGCGCGGTCATGATCTCATTCCCTGTCACTTCCATTCCAACACCTCCGCGTCCAGCCTGCCTTCACCGCCGGGAAAAACAAGGTGGTAGCAGTGCAATGATTACAGACCAGCTTTATCGAGCAACTGTACCATCCTTCAGAACGGGACACTGTCATTCTCTCTATTCACAATAATGCAAAACCGTGTCCATTTCTTTCACGATGAAGGTCAATTTAGGCTATCTTGACTCGTTTCTCATAATAATGTACTACATATATGAACTCTAGTCAAGTCTAGCCTTCTCTGACCGGAGTGACACTATGTTCCCACTGTGGTTTACCCGCCTCAAACTTGTCGTCGTGAGTTGCCGAGCCCCGGAGCAGGTATGGGATGACAATAGTCTCTGCCCCCCAAGACGCGAGCGGAGAGCACATGTCGAAGCCGTCACCGATATCCTCCAGACTAACCTCATCCAACGAGCGGCATTACCGTAGTCGGCAGATTCGCACGGACCAAAAGCAACATCATCGCTACGGAAAACAACATTCGCATCACAAGCCTCCATTCGCCCATTCGGGCGTTGCAATAGGTTGGTCAAAGGTTTTCCGAAAAGCGAGAACCTTTCAAAACACATGGGAGAAAGATATAGAAACCAGGCCTCTCGAGAGTAACATGAACGTACCCGCCCGGATCCACAACCTCGTTCCCGGCTCTGTCCCAGACGTGGATGGTGAGCCAGACACTCTGGTCGCTGACGGAGGAGCAGTCCCAGTTCCAACTGTAGGGGCTGGTGTCGTCGTCCCCCAGGTGGTGCCAACCGCTGTCGTACCAGGCGTGGAACTCGACGAAATCCACGCCGGCGCCCGCGTCGCTGGCCTCGGCCTGGATGGTCAGCGGGCAGGCGCCGATGACGGCGCCACCTGATGGTGAGGTGATTTGGCCGGTGGGCGGTGTCTCGTCGTTGGTGGCGATGGATAGGCCGTACTCCGTCGTACAGCCGTAGGCCCAGGGGTCCCAGTGATCCACTTTAGCATAGTAGACCCCGCTGACCGAGGGTTGCCAGTCCAGGCGCGACGCGGGCCACACTCCCGGGTAGTCGTCGTTGGAATCGAGCAGAGTACTGCCATCCGTCCCGTAGAGGTAGAGTACCGTGTCGGCGTGGCCGCCGGTGTTGGTCGTTGCCAGCGTGTAGGTGACGCCTACGGCGGCGTAGAACTTGATCCAGTCCTGGTCGCCTTCGGCGTGGATGTTGTGGGTCTGGAAGACGCCATCGGTGGTGATCCAGT
>CAYQTW010000355.1:0-3930 GCA_964420485.1 uncultured Anaerolineales bacterium | reverse complement strand
TCTCCTCCACCTACGGCCTTTCACGACCACCGGGCCGGCCGGCGGCATGTATTGTATCACACGGCCCAGAAACCGCAACCTGCCACAGCAAAGAAGGTGCGACGCGTTTGTCAAGTGCGTCGCACCTCTATCTTCTGAACGGGCAGTTGCCCGCCGGTGACTTACTGATACGGCCGCAGAACTACCGGTAAGTAAGCAGGCGGAGTGTAGACCATTGTGAACCCTCCCACAGGCCGGACAGGCTGGGCTGGGGCCACGGCGAACTCGTCGAAGCCGATGTCCCAGGTTGCGCTATACGGGCGGGTCTCGCCGTCATAATCGTGGTCGGGAATCAGACCCGCGCTGGTACCCCGGTCTATACAGGGGGAGTCCGAGCGTAAATGGTAAAAGGCTGCCGGGTTGCCACTGCCGACGAAGAGCGGGTCAAGACTAATGTCGTGGGCCGGGGTGATGGGCAAGGTGGTGAGGGTGCTGCTGTAGTTGTTCGGAGTGTTGTGCCACACATCGTTGTAGCCCACGGTGCCGCTGAACCAGACACCACCGCCGTCGCTGGTCGTGTTGCTGACGACGATGGTGTTGGAGAGCGCGCCACCCATCAGTGCGACGCCGCCACCCACTGCCGTT
This sequence comes from uncultured Anaerolineales bacterium, assembly GCA_964420485.1. Classification (GTDB taxonomy): domain Bacteria; phylum Chloroflexota; class Anaerolineae; order B4-G1; family B4-G1; genus CAYQTW01. The sequence goes on along the minus strand of CAYQTW010000355.1, from coordinate 3,306 downwards.
CCCGTGCCGCTGATGACTGCCGCATTGCTGACGACAGTGTTGTTGACCAGGTAAGAATCAAACCCCAAGGCAGCGATGCCACCACCAAGCGATACCCCCGACGGGTCGAGGGCCTCAGCACAGTTGTTGAACAGCAAGTTGTTGAACACCAAACTGTGGGTTACGCTGATGGGTTGGCCGTCAGCGACGGACAGGCCGCCGAGGGAGATACCACCGCCCATAGCTATAGCACCCTGAGCGCGGTTGTCGCGAATCACATTGCCGTCCAGGTGCTGAGAGGAGGTCAAAAAGCCCATGCTGCCGATACCCCCTCCCCACGCCACGTCCGCCGAGATGACGTTTCCGGCAATCAAACTGCCGCTGATGGTGACGGTGTGTGTCATGAGCATGGCTCCGACGCCGCCGCCAATACACATTTCTCCGAAGCAAGTGTTGGAGGTCACGCGGCTGTCGCGGATAACTACCGTAGTAGACGTCATTCCAGGGACAGGGAAACCGATGGAGACGCCGCCGCCGAAGCCGCCGGCAGTGCCGGTGATGACATTGTCGTGGATGAAGGTGTCGGCCTCGATCACCGCGTTGGCGTCGAGAATGGCCACCCCACCGCCGAGGAAAGACGCTACGTTGTTATGGACATCGCAGTGGCGTAGCGTGGGCGCACCGTCACCCCACAGCACCAGACCGCCACCGCTGTCCGCTACGTTATGATCCACAGTACAATCCTCGAACAGCGTGTCGCCGCCAGCCAACCAGACCCCGCCGCCACCCATCGCGACGTTGCTGTAGATGCGGGTGTTGGCCACATAGTGGGTACCGGTATAGATGGCCATCCCCGCGCCCTCCTCAGCATAGTTGTAGCGCAGGGTGGAAGCGGCGACGGTGATGCGATTGGTGGTGCTGATGGAAACGCCGTGGACACCATACTCGACGGTGGTGTCGTCCAGATAGCCGCCACTGCCCATCAGGAAACACAGGCCGTACCAGTTTTCGGGAGCAGGCGTCCCGCTTTGTGAGGTGAAGGTCACCGGGCCGTCGGCCTGCAGCGTGCCGAGGATGGTCCACTCAATGCGGGCCGGGTCCACGCCACTGTTCAGTCCGTCGGTGATCGCCATCTGTACCGTCGTGCCCGGTGTGATGACAATTGTGACACCAAGGGGAATGGTGATGTCGCCAGTGACGGTGACGGTGCCCGGGCCCCAGTCATCCGTGATCAGTGTGCCGCTGATGGTGGAGCCATCGGGCACATTCTGCAACGGGGCCGCCGGCACAGACGCCTCGACCACCAGTGTCCACGCCGTCACGAGTAGGGCCAGCACCAGGAAAACGCCGGCCAGACGATAACAAGACTTTGCGTTCATCGTATTTCCATTCTTCTAAACACGAGCACTGCCCCCTCAACCATCCCCGGTCACCTCCTGCCCGCCCCGTTCACGCCGCTCCTCCCACAGCATCATTAGCGCCAACAGCGTCACGCCGGCGACGACGGAGACATCGGCTAGGTTGGAAATCGGCCAGTTGTGCAAGGGCCAAAAGTTAAAGTCAATAAAATCTACCACAGACCACTCATAGCGCAGTCGGTCCATCAAATTACCGATCGCCCCGCCGAGTTGTAGGCCCAGCGCCACCCGCAGCAACCATTGGCCGTCCGGGAGGCTGTGGTAGTAAAGAATGATCGCCACAATGACGATGACGGCGATGACGGCAAAAAAACCACCCCCCTGGGGAAACAATCCAAAAGCCGCCCCCGTGTTCGTCACGTAGGTGATACGAACAAAAGGAGCCAGCCAGGGTACAATGTCCCACGACTGGCCCTCTGCCAACCGCGTCATCACGAGGTGCTTGGTGACCTGGTCAACGAGCAGAACCAACGCAGCCGTGGCTGGCAAGATCAGGACATCCCGCTTTCGTCGCTTCAACGAGATCCCGCCCGTGTTCCGCTGCGTTCGTGATGTGCCTGGCAGTCCAGGCAGTACATTGCCTGGGGCAACACCTCCAGACGTGCTCGGTCAATCCTGCCACCGCAGGCCTCGCAGATGCCAAAAGTGCCATCGTCGAACTTGGCCATCGCGCGCTCAATTTCTTCGAGCGAGGCCTCGACTTTGCGTTTCAGCGCTACGTCCACGGCCTGATCAAAGGCATCCGTCGCATCATCGGCCATGTGATTGCTGTAGCCGACGCTTTCGTACCTGGCAGCCTCGAGTTGCTGTAATTGCTCTTTTAGTTTCGTCTGCTCTTCTAGCAGTTCCCGCTTGGCCCTCTCGTAGGAGAAAGGCATCTCTATCCCTCCTGGTCTTGTCCACTTCAAGCGTGCCTTATTCTACCCTACTCGGCCTGAATTGGCAAGGAAAACAAACGGCAATGACGAATCCGTAGTGGCGACTTTAGTCGCTCTGGCCTCACTTCAAACGACTAAAGTCGTTACTACGAACTGGATTGGGCTCACACCTTGCGCACTCCCAACTTGAGCAATTGATCATTTACCCGATCCTCGCCCACGACAGCCCCCTCGTCCGGCGGCCCGGCCCGCAGTTCCACGCTCAAGGTCTCTGCCGCGATGAAATCGCGCCCCGCCTCGATGGCCTCGGCCAATTCCCCGCCGGTCTGGTAGGTGGTGACGATGCGGTCGTCCAGGTTAAAGCCCGCCTCCTTGCGCAGGTTCTGCACGCGGCGGACTACCTCACGGGCCAGCCCCTCGGCGGCCAGGTCGGGGGTGAGGACGATGTCCACCGCCACCGTCACGCCCCGCTCCGAGGCCACCGCCAGTCCTTCCCGTGCCTCCTCTCGCACTAGCACCTCGTCAGGGGACAGTTCCACCTCCTCCCCCTCTACCTCCAGTCGCAGGGGCAGACTCGCCCGCAGCCGCCGCACCGCCGCCACCGGCTCCAGTGCTGCCAGTGCAGCCCGTACCGCCGGGAATCGTTTCCCGAAGCGGGGGCCGAGCACCTTGTTGTCTGGGAGGAGCCGGTAGGTCACCAGGTCCTCCACCGCCTCCACGAACTCGACTCGTTTGACGTTCAGTTCGTCCTGCACCAAAGATACCAGTTCGTCGTCCAACACGCCGGCGCCGGCTTCCATAAGCACCAGGGCGCGGGCCAACGGCTGGCGGAGTTTGATGCCGGTACTATTGCGGGCCGAGTGGCCCAGCGTGACTACCTGCCGCGCCTCCGCCATCTGCGCCAGGAGGTCAGCGTCCACGGCGGCCTCGTCAGCGATGGGCCAGGCAGTGTGATGCACACTCTCCGGCGCGTCAGAGTCCACCGAGCGCACCAGGTTTTGGTACATCATCTCGGTGACGAAAGGAGTGAT
>CAYQTW010000354.1:0-3969 GCA_964420485.1 uncultured Anaerolineales bacterium | reverse complement strand
AGGTACGGAAACCTCGGCTACATTGCTGCATTGGCATTAGGGATTGCATTGGCATTAGGTGGGGTAGTCGCGCTTTCCATAGCGCGCCAGGCCCGCGAGGTACGGAAACCTCGGCTACATTGCTGCATTGGCATTAGATGACAAGTTTACGAATACTATGAACCAACCGGCAGGATTTGACCAAGAGTTACTGGAAATCTATGGTGAGTTGAACCGCGACCGGCTGATGGCGCTGGTCGTGGGCTATGCCCGTGACCGGCTCGGCGCCGGCGGCTGCTCCATCTTTTTGCGCGACGACATCACCGGCCGCTACGTCCTGCGCGGCACCACCGGCCTCCTGGAGGACGCAGAGATGCCCACCGAGCGGGTAGAGTACGTGTCCGGCGAAGGACTGACCGGCTGGATCGCCAGGCACGGCCGGCCGCTGCGCATCGCCAACGTCAAGGACAGCAGGGAATTGCGAGACATTGCCGAGGACCTGGTCTGGAGCAAAAAATACTCCGAGATCAGCGCCCAGCCGGGCCTGGCTTACGTGGGGGTGCCGATCCTCTCCAGAGACGAGGCCACCGTTCTGGGCGTGTTGCGCGTCTCAGGGAAGGCGGAGGGGGAACAGTTCGACGTGTCTGATGAGGCACTGCTGGGCCACGTGGCCGCGATGGTGAGCATTGCCATCGAAAATTCGCAGCGTTACGAGCGGGAAAAGCGCCGCGCCCGCTACTTTCGGCTCTTGCTGGACATCGGCGGCGAGTTGGACCCACGCCGCCCCATTGCCGAGATGCTCCAGGCCGTAACGGGCCGGGTCAGGCAGGGCTTTCGCACCGAAGGCTGTCTGGTCTACCTGCGAGCCGAGGAGAACGCTGACCGAATAGTGCTGCGTGCCGCCAGCGGTCTCCCCGAAACGCTGGTCGGCAAATTGACGTGTGTGGTAGGGGAGGGACCGACGGGACATATCGTCCGCGCCGGAACACCTGTCCAGATACGCGAACCGGCCGCGTTGGGGGATTGGAACGCTCCCCACGTCGCCGAGATCGCCTCTCATCTTCCCTCCGGCGTCTACCGCTCCTTCGTCGGCGTCCCCCTGCGGTTGGGCGACGAGGTGCTGGGCACGCTCGAACTGATCAACAAAATCCCCAGTTCACCCGGCCACCGCGATTGGTTCACCGACGACGACGAAGAGTACCTGCGCCTGCTCTCCACGACCATCTGCGGTGTACTCGAAGGCGCTCGTTATCTCAAGACTCTGGGCGACGTGGGAGTGACCGCCATGCGCATGCAGCGCATTGCCTCTTTTGGCACCCTGGCGCAGCGGATACGGCACGAGGCGGCCAACCCGCTGGCCGTAGCCCGCCTGGCGGTGACCAACCTGCGCAACGATTTGCAGGAGGAACCGCGTTTCTCGAGGCGGGTGGACGTCATCGAGGCCAACCTGAACGAGGTGAGCGAAAAACTGCTGGACCTGCTCAAGTTCTCACAGCGCATCGGCTTTATCCGCACGACCACCAAGTGGAACGACGTGGTGCGCGAGGCCCTCATCTGGCTGGCGGCGGAGCGGCAACGACGTGGAGTGGAGGTGCACGCCGTCTATGGAGACCTGCCACCGCTGTTCATCGAGCCGAACGAGATGTTTGGCGTCCTGGTCACTGTCCTGCGCCTGGCGATGGAATCTCTCGAAACGCACGGGGGTCTGGTCAAGATACGAACTTGTGCCGGCAGCCAGTGTGTGCGCACAGAGATACTCGCGCCGGAGGCCCCGTTGGCCGGCGCGGTTTCGTCCATCATCGAACCGGCGGCCGGTGCGCCCGAGGAACTGTCGCCCCTGCACTTTGAGTGGGCCCTGGCGCGAGAGACGGTGGAGACACAGTACGCCGGCTCTCTCAAGTGGCAAGTGCGGGACAAAGAGGCAATCTTTGTGCTCGAACTGCCAAAGTTGTAGGAGCGGGGTTACCCAGCCCCTACCGGAGCCATCCGCCCAAGTTGTAGGGACGAGGTAAAACCCCGCCCCTACCGGAGCCAAAGGGGGATTATGGAGCAAAAGACGATTCTGGTGGTAGACGACGAGCCATTCTTCCGCGAGGAAGTAGTCGCTTTCCTCAACGGGCCCTCGTTTGCCGCACAAGGCTGGGAGGTGGAATCTGCGGCACGAGGGGACGAGGCGCTGACTCGGCTGGCGCAGGCCCCCTACGACGTAATGCTGCTCGACATCAATATGCCGGGGCTGGATGGGATGGAGGTACTGCGCCTGATGCACGAAAAGCACATGCTGGAGCAGACCTATGTCATCATGCTCAGCGCCTACGGCGTGTACGAGAACGTGGTCGCGGCCATGCGCGGAGGAGCCAAGGACTTTGTCAACAAATCCGAGCCGCTGGATCAGTGGATCGTGCGCATCGAACGCGGCTTTGAGTGGCAGGAACTGCGCCGCCGCAAGCAGCAACTCGAGGAGGAACTGCGCCTCCTGGCGCGTGAGGTGGGCCACGACATCGGGGGCACGACCTACTTTGTGCTCACCCAGCGGGTGCAGGCGTTGGCCCGGCTGGTGACAGGAGAGCCAGATGGTGAGCGCTCCATCGAGGTCATCCGGCAGATTCTGGCCCGCATCAAGCGCCTGGCCGATGACCTGGGCCACGTGGCGGTGGCCCTGGACAGCAGCGAGGTCTGGCGCTGGGAGACGCTCGACCTGCATCGCCTGCTGGAGCGGCTGGCGCAGGAATTCAGTTACGGCCACCCCGACGTGACCATCGTGCGGGAGTGGGGCGTAGACAGCCCGCCAATCCAAGGCAGTCGCGCCCAGTTGGAACGGGCTTTCCACAACCTGCTGACCAATGCCGGGCGGGCTATGCCTGACGGCGGCACGCTCACATTGCGCACGCGGCGGGAAGCCGGAGGGGAATGGATCGCCGTTGACGTGGAGGACACAGGCATCGGCATTCCCCCAGAGGCACTGGAGAAAATCTTCCGCATCGGTTTCTCGAACTGGAGAAACGGCCAAAAGGGGAGTGGGCTGGGGCTTTATGTCGTCCGCAGGAACATTGAAAATCACGGTGGCTGTATCAAAGTAACCAGCACCGTGGGCGAAGGAACCATCGTCACTGTCCGATTGCCTGGAAGAATAACGAATGGCGAATAGCGAATGGCGAATGGCGAATGGCGAATGGCGAATGGCGAATGGCGAAATCCGCAATCTGAAATTCTTTGGGAGGTAAAGTGCAATGTCAGCAACTATATTGGTAATGGACGACGATCTGCTCGCGCTCGAAAGTCTGGAGGACTATTTGAGACGGGCCGAGTACACCGTCGTGACAGCCAGCAGCGCCCGTGAAGCGGTCGAGCGGGCTCGGGAGACACCCTGCGACGTGGCCGTGTTGGACATGAAGATGCCTGAGATGGACGGCTTTCAGGTGGCCTCAATATTGCGCCAGTTGCAACCTGCCCTGCGGGTGATCATATTCACTGGCTACGCTTCGCTAGAGACCGAGACCCGCGCCACGCAGTTGGATCTCTACGAATACCTGCCCAAGTCGAACTGGTACGACCTGTTGCTGCCGACCATTGAGCGCGTCCTGACCGGGCCAGAGCGCCCACTGCCCAAGCAGCGCCCGTCCGACCTGGAGCAGGCGGCCACCCAGTACGCCGACGAGGGCAAGTGGGAACTGGCATCGCTGGCGTTGGAGCAGGCGGCCCGCATCGCCGAGTTCACCCACGAGTGGGAGCAGGCGGCGGCGCTGTACGGCCAGGCTTTCGAGCACATGCGCCGCGCTCGCGGTCTCTCCGTGGAAGCGCAGCGGCTTCAAGAACTGGCCGAGTGCGCACAGCACATCGCGGACGAACCGGCCACGGACTGACTGTAAACTCGGCCGAGTATGAAGAATGGATTGGGCCAGTACATTGGTAGGCTCGGTAGGTCCAATTTTGCTCGGCCTGGATCACCAGATCCAGGTCAGGAACGGGGATTTGACAATCCCCTCAGAG
>CAYQTW010000353.1:0-3982 GCA_964420485.1 uncultured Anaerolineales bacterium | reverse complement strand
CCCCCCGGGTCACGCAGAGTGCGTGGCAATTCACCTACGAACTGAGCCTGAGGTCGCCACAGTACGGTTGCAGTTGGACGGGCATAGCGGGCCACGTGCAAGACCTGGACGGTAATCCTCTCATCGGCTACCCGGTGCATATCTGGGGAGCGGGTATTGACGTGGTCGTCACTTCCGGCACTGACGCGCGCTTTAGCACTATTTATAACAATCAGGCCGCGTGGGAGCAGTTCTTTGCTCCCGAGCCCAAATCCTTTCAGGCGCGGGTGCAACTCCACGACCCCTACCGGGACGACCATCCCCCCATTTCGGAAGAGATCGTGATTGACATGCCCGGATATTGTGGTGGGGCTCTGGGTTACGTGGTGTTCACTCAGAATCATTAACTTTATGAGGTGGAGCATGGCAGACAAACGTGTGACCACCGGAGTCAAGGGCCTCGACGAGATGTTGAGTGGAGGCTTTCTACCCGGCTCAATGGTGTTGGTACGCGGCGCTCCGGGCACGGGTAAGACTTCATTGGCACTCCAATTCCTCATCAACGGCGCGGTCAGGCACAATGATCCGGGGTTGCTCATATCCTTCGAGGAATTTCCCAGTTCCCTTCACCGTGACGCTGAGGGGCTAGGCTGGAATCTGAAGGAATTGGAGGCAGGTAGGGGCGCGGTTACCGCGCCCCTACACCTGATGTTCACTTCACCAGAGGCCTTTTTGGCCGGTCTGGAGTCTCCCGATAGTCGCCTCAACCAGTTGATCTTCAAAGCGAACATCCGGCGGCTGGTGCTCGACAGCGTCTCACACTTTCGCCGTCTCACCGACGATGCACAAGAGTTGCGCCGCATTTACACCTCCGTGGCGAATGGCCTGCGACGGGAAGGGGTCACGGCGATACTGCTGGGTGAGGAGGGCCGGGCCGAGTACCGGCGTACTTTCAAGGGTAGTCTCTCGTTCATCGTGGACACCATCATTATGCTGCGCTACGTAGAGATCGAAAGTGCCATGCAGCGGGCCATCGTGGTGCTAAAGATGCGCGGCTCTGACCACGCCAAAGAGATTCGCCGCTACGAGATTGGCCCAGGCGGCCTGACACTTTTGGGTGTATTTGAAAGGCGCGAGGGGCTGCTCAGCGGTACTTCACACCGGGATCTCCCGTAACCGTCATTGTCCCATGTGTACTCTCTACCTGGTCGCTACCCCCATCGGCAACCTGGAGGACATCACCCTCCGCGCTCTGCGCATCCTCGATCAAGTCGCACTCATCGCGGCGGAGGACACCCGACGCGCTCGTATCCTCGCCCGGCGCTACGGGATCGAGACCCGCATCACCAGTTACTTTGAAGGCAACAAACTGACGAAATTGGAGGCTATGCTGCGGGCGCTGGATGCAGGTGACGTGGCCCTGATCTCTGAGGCCGGGATGCCCGGACTCTCGGACCCCGGCTACGAACTCATCCGCGCCGCCATTGAGCGTGGTTATCCGGTTGTGCCCGTCCCAGGCCCCTCGGCTCCCGTGACGGCGCTGGTCGTCTCTGGCCTGCCCAGCGACAGTTTCCTCTACCTGGGCTTTTTGCCCCGGCGGCGGAGCGCCCGCCGCCGGCTACTGACCGAGGTGGCGGGAGAGCGGCACACGTTGATCTTTTTTGAGACCCCCCACCGGCTGCGCGAGAGCCTGACTGACATTGAGACCGTGTTGGGCGACCGGATGCTGGCAGTCTGTCGTGAACTGACAAAGTTGTACGAAGAGGTGTGGCGGGGCACCGTGACCGGAGCGCGGGCGCACTTTGACGAGGTTGAGCCTAGGGGCGAGTTCACACTCGTCATCGGTGGCGCGCCGCAAGAGCGCGAGCGTTGGGATGAGGGGCAGGTGCAGGTCGCGTTGGATGAACTATTGGCGCAAGGCGTGTCCCGTCCGGCCGCCGCCCGGAGCATCGCCGCTGCCTCCGGTTGGAGCCGCGCCGAGGTCTACCCTCTCGGTCTCACGATTTAGAACACGGATCAGCAGAATTAGCGGATCGCATTTGTTTACCTCGAGTTGCGGCAGCGAATGGAAAGCGGATAAACGGGTACGCCTCGCTCCTATCCACTGATAGCCCCTCCCCAGACGTTGGTGTGGGCACTCCAGTAGTGAAGACTCGAGACTGCGAGGGTATCCTCATAAGAAGAGAAGGTATCTTCTCAAAATGTAGGGGCGAACCCTTGCGGTCGCCCTGGCGGGCAGGTGCAAGACCTGCCCCTACCCCAAATTATTGAGAAGATACAAGAGAACCACTTATCCGCCGCCTATCCGTTGCACCAACTAACGGGGTGGTAAACATATATAATGGATCTATGGGTATGCTCACAGGGGACGTGCCGTCCCCGGCCGTGGGCTGAGATGTCGCATTACCCCCAGGTGTGAGACGCGGGCGGCACGCCCGCTCAGAGCACCCATGCGAAATCCTGGAAAGCCACAATGATCAAGACCAGTTGACTTCTCATGGGCAAGTGGGATTGGGTCACAGGGCACAAGACGACCCGGCGAGAGGCGACGGAGGGCATCGTCAGCGCCAGTTATACCCTCAATGACCTCATTCGGGCCAGCCTGATCGGCCAACAAGGCGCGGCCCGTTTCCGTGCTCAAACTGGCCTGGCGGATTTCGCGTGGCGCGTGTTCTGGCCGCAGGCGGCGGTCAGGCAACGATCCTATCGGGAAACAATAGCCCGGGCGCGAGGCCTGGTCATCTTCCTGCACGGCTGGGACGGCAGCCACGCCGTGTGGGAGCAAATCCCGGCGTTGGTGTGCGCCGCCAACCCCCGGCTAGTCGCGCTGGCCGCCGACGTGAACGGCTTTGGCGGCTCCCCTTTTGCCGACGAGTTGCCCGCCGTCGAAGCCTGCGATCCGGCTGCGAGCATGGCTGCTGTCGAACGCTGGATCGAGTTGCTGGGGTTACGCTCGAGCCAGCGGGCGACCCGCCGTCTGCGCGTCATTACCCTCGTCGGTCACTCGATGAGCGGCGCGGGGCTGTTCTATCTGGACGAATCGCGCTGGCGTCAACACGAGGTGGCCCGGCTGGCGATTGCGCCCGCGTTGTTGGCCAACGACACCCTGCGTAAGAGTTTCTACAAGGCGCTTGGCTTGGGTATCTGGGCCGGTTCGACCACCGACACGTTGGGCTGGCTCAAGACCAAACTGGCCTCTTCCATCGTCGAGGCGCTCATCGGCGCAGCCAGCCAGGCTGTGAAGGCCGAGCACGTGCGGATATTCAACACTACTTCCAAGGGCGTGCTGGCTCAGACCTTTTTTACTATGGGAGCTGTGCCCTGCCAGACCGAGCCCCGCCACTGGCATCATTTCCAGGTCGTCCTGGGCCACAGGGACCGGCTGGTGGGGATCAAGCCAATGTTGGACTTGCTGGAGGAAATGGGCTTTACCAGCGATCAGGTGCGTGTTGTGCTGGGCGATCATTATCTCTTCTCGGTCAGCAACCAGAGCCGCCGGTTGCATCTGCGTAACCGGGAACTCGTGATCGAGGAGATACTCGCTCTGCACGAGGCGTGCTGGCGTGGAATGTCGTAAATGCACTGTGGGGCAAGCTTTCGAGCCTGCCAGCAGCCTGGAAAGGCTGCTCCACGAAGGAGCCAGGTGAGATTGAAACTCTCGGCTAAAGAGCAATCCATGCTGGCCGGTGACCTGGGCCCCGGTGTGCGCCAGGCAATGGAGATTATCGTCGCACTGGGGCGGATCTATGGCGCCCGACATCTGGTACCGGTGGGTTCCGTGCAGGTGGCGGGGGTCAGTTACCGCAACCTGGGAGAGGCGGGACTCGAGTTCCTGCGCCAGTGGGCCGACCAGGGCGCACGGGTGCGTGTGCCCACGACGCTCAACCCGGCTGGGATAGACCTGCACGCCTGGCGGAAACTGGGCTTTTCGGCCCTGTTCGCCCGCCGGCAAGTGGCAGTGATCGAAGCCTACGAGCGGCTGGGTGTGCGCACGACCTGCACC